>JBOICL010000340.1:0-2054 GCA_050740055.1 Stenotrophobium sp. | reverse complement strand
AGGCCGCGCAGCGCATCGAGTTCGGGAAATTCACCGGCGCTGAAGGGCGGCGTGATGAGCGGCTGCGGCATGGTCCGATGATATTGAAACAAGATGACAATTTATGCCGGGGCGCAGGCGCTGGCGGTCACCCGCTCCAAGTCTGCGTGACCTCATTGATGTGATAATATATTAACTTAATATACAAAAATTTATTAATATATCACATAGTTCCAACTGTTTGCCGAGGGAGCGGGCGAGGGATGATGCGTGTTCAGCGCATCAATTCGTAAGGCCCGCCTTTCTTGAGTGCGCGCTGATAGGCCGGGCGGGCGTGGATGCGTTGCAGGAAGGCGGCGATTTTCGGACGGCTGCCGTCCGGGCCGCGTGCGGCGGCGGCTTCGAGCACAAAACTCATCTGCACATCGGCGGCGCTGAGTTCCTCCCCAACGAACCAAGTGCTTTTGCCAAGTTCGCTCTCGATGTAGTCGAGATGCGTGCGCAGGTTGGGGCCGAGGAAATTCTTTTCGACATTGCTGGCGATGCCGCGCGCGATGGGCCGGATCAGCGCGGGCGAGCGCTGCGGGATCACGCCGAAGATCAGCTTCATCACCAGCAGCGGCATCATCGAGCCTTCCGCGTAGTGCATCCAGTAGGTATAGCGCAGCCGCGCCGGTGTGCCCGCGGCGGGCGCTAGTCGGCCCTTGCCGTAGCGTTCGACGATGTATTCCATGATCGCGCCGGACTCGGCCACGGTGACATCGCCATCCGTAATCACCGGCGATTTGCCCAGCGGGTGCACCGCCTTGAGTTCCGGCGGTGCCAGCATGGTCTTGGCGTTGCGCTGGTAGTGCTTGATCTCGTAGGGCACTTCGAGTTCTTCGAGCAGCCAGAGGATGCGTTGCGAGCGGGAGTTGTTGAGATGATGGACGATGATCATGTAGGGGCTTCCTGGGTGGTGAACCGTGATCTTGAACCTCTACGCGGAGCAGGCGTTGTCAGACGCATGGCCTGCTTGATTTGCGGGCCGGTTGCTAGGCGGCGAGTGCCAGTCTGGCCTCGCGGTATTCGCGGGCCAGCCGCTGCACCAGTTCGCCCGCGCTTTGAACCTGCTTGACGGCGGCGATGCCCTGGCCGCAGCCCCAGATGTCTTTCCAGGCCTTGGCGCCGGTATTGGCGCCGCTGCCGAAATCCATTTTCGATGGATCGGATTCCGGCAGTCTGTCCGGGTCCAGCCCCGCGTTGATGATGCTGGGCTTGAGGTAGTTGCCATGCACGCCGGTGAACAGGCTGGTGTAGACGATGTCGCCGGATTTGCCATCGACAATCGCCTGCTTGTAGGCCTCCGAGGCATTGGCTTCCCGCGTGGCGATAAAGGCGGAGCCGATATAGCCCAGGTCCGCGCCCATCGCCTGCGCCGCCAGCACGGCGTGGCCGGTGGCGATGCAGCCGGACAAGGCCAGCGGGCCATCGAACCATTCGCGGATTTCCTCGATCAGTGCAAAAGGCGAAGTGGTGCCGGCATGTCCGCCCGCGCCGGCGGCTACAGCAATCAGGCCGTCCGCGCCTTTCTCGATGGCCTTGCGCGCGAAGCGGTTGTTGATGATGTCGTGCATCACGATGCCGCCGTAGGAATGGATGGCGTCATTGATGTCGGTGCGTGCGCCCAACGAGGTGATGACGATGGGTACCTTGTACTTCACGCACATTTCCACGTCGTGCATCAGCCGGTCGTTGGACTTGTGCACGATCTGGTTCACGGCGAACGGTGCGGCGGGCTGGCCGGGATGCGATACGTTCCACGCTGCCAATTCCGAAGTGATGCGCTTGAGCCAGTCTTCCAGCACCGGCGCCGGGCGCGCGTTGAGCGCGGGAAACGAGCCGACGATACCGGCCGTGCACTGGGCGATGACCAGATCGGGATTGGAGACGATGAACAGCGGCGAGCCGATGACCGGCACTGAGAGGCCTCGCAGGATTGCAGGCAGAGACATGGATGAATGGATTGGAAAATGACGGCGGAAGTTTATTCGATCCAGTGACGTGGAATTGAATTGCCGAGACTGTCCATATCG
>JBOICL010000339.1:0-6639 GCA_050740055.1 Stenotrophobium sp. | reverse complement strand
CCTTTCGGCGGAGATCAGCGTCAGCCCCGCCACCACGGCCGGCGTCATCGCCGCGCTGGCGGCATCCGGCGACTTGAACGGCCGCGTGGTCGGCGTGCAGCACTACGGCACCGAACCCAATCCGCCGCTCACCGATTTTCTGCACAACGCCGGCGCGCAGGTGCGCGAGGTGGCGCCCTATGTGTATGCCGATGCCGCCGCCGACCGCGAAGTGCCCGCTCTCATAGCCATGCTTGCCGCAGGAGAGGTGGACGCGATCGCCTTCACCAGCCAGTCGCAGGTGGAGCGCCTGTTCAAACTCGCCGCCCGCACGCAGCAACACAGCGCACTCATCGCGGGACTGAAACGCACGCTCGTCGCCGCCGTCGGCCCCGTCACCGCCGAAAGTCTCCGCCAGCATGGCATCGCCGTGGATGCCGTGCCGCAGGACGCCTACTTCCTTAAACCGCTAACGCAGGTGCTGGTGGAGAAGCTGGGGCGTTGACGCGCCATCGCCAGACTATTCTGCAACCTTCAGGAGGGGTAGCTGCGCCTGAACTACCCCGAAACTTCCGCAAATGATTTCGGCGACATGTGTCCATTCGCGGAATGCCCATTCGACTATAGGACGGCGAATAGCGCCAAATTTAACGGAGACACCCATGCAGTATCTGCTGATGATTTATACCAACGAGGCTGAATACGCCAAGATGGACAAAGCGAAGACGGACGCGATATCCGCCGAATATGGCGAGTTCACCAAGGGCATTGTCCAGAACGGTAACTTCAAGGCTGCTGACCGTCTCAAGCCTACTTCAACCGCCACCACCGTGCGTGTGCGCAGCGGGAAGACCGTGACCACTGACGGCCCCTTCGCCGAAACACGCGAACAGCTCGGCGGTTACTACCTGATCGAGGCGAAGGATCTGGACGAGGCGATCACGATAGCCGCCCGCATCCCTAGTGCGCGGCACGGCAGCATCGAAGTGCGCCCGATCTGGCCGATGGGCTAGCGGCGGTTCCTGCAGGCGTCGCAACATGAGCGCCGCTGCTGTCGAAGAAGTGTTCCGCCGGGAAGCGGGTCGCGTGCTGGCCACGCTGATCCGCCTCCTCGGCGATTTTCAGCTGGCTGAGGAGGCACGGCAGGACGCCTTCGCCGCTGCGCTGGAGCAGTGGCCGCGCACCGGTGTTCCTCCGAATGCGCGCGCCTGGCTGGTCAGCGTCGGACGCAACAAAGCGGTGGACCAGTTGCGCCGCGAAGTGGCGTTCCGCGAGCGCATCCTGCCGCTGCATGCAGCGACGCTGGACCAAGCGGAGGATGCGGATGACGATGATGAAACTTTTGGCGACGACCGCCTGCGGCTGATTTTTACCTGCTGCCACCCGGCCTTGAACCTGGAGGCGCAGGTAGCGCTGACCCTGCGCGAAATATGCGGACTGGAAACGCTGGCGGTTGCACGCGCCTTCCTTGTCACCGAAGAAACCATGGCGAAGCGCCTGGTGCGCGCCAAGCAGAAGATCCGGGAAGCCGGCATTCCTTACGAAACGCCGGCCCCGCCGCTGCTCGACGAGCGTGTCGAGGGCGTGCTCGCGGTGATCTACCTGGTCTTCACTGAAGGTTACGCGCCGAGTGCCGGCGTGGATTTGCAGCGCCGGGAACTGTGCCGCGAAGCCATCCGGCTGGGCCGCCTGCTCGATACGCTGTTGCCAGAACGCTCAGATGTACAGGGTCTGCTGGCACTGATGCTCTTGCATGACGCGCGCAGCGCCGCACGCGCCACGGCGGCGGGCGAATTGGTGCTGCTCGAAGAACAGGATCGCGGCCGCTGGGACCGTGCCCAGATCGATCAGGGGCTGGCACTGGTGGAGCGCGCGCTGCGTCGGTCCGGCCGCGTCAGCGCGTACCCGGTGCAGGCGGCAATCGCCGCCCTGCACGCGCGCGCGCCCGATACGCAGGCAACCGACTGGCTCCAGATCGTCGGCCTTTACGAGGTGCTGTTACGGCTGCAGCCAACACCGGTGATCGAGCTGAATCACGCGGTGGCAGTGGCCATGGCCGACGGCGCGGCGCGTGCGCTGGACCTGGTCGACTCCCTCGCTGCCCGCGGCGGCATCGGCAATTCGCACCTCCTGAACGCGGTGCGCGCCGACTTGCTGCGCCGCTTGAACAGGCACGCCCCGGCACTCGAGGCCTACCGCTTGGCGCTAGCCGCAGCGCGGCTGGGGCCCGAGCGCCGGCTGATCGAGCGGCGCATCGCGCAGGTGGAAGCCGAGCTTGCGCGAAAACCGGGGTCTGTCCCCGATTAATTTAGTGCAACGCCGCTTCCTCGCCATGCGCACAAGCCGCGATCAGCGATTTGATTTCCGGCACGCAGGAACCGCAGTTGCTGCCGGCCTTGAGGCAAGCGGTGACTTCTCCCGCGGTCTTGAGCTTGCGTTTGCGGATCGCGTCGGTGATGACGTTGCGGCCGACACCGTAGCAGGAACAGACCATCGGCCCGGTATCCGCCTGCTTGTTCACCGGCTCGCCGATGAGCAGACTGACGCGGTCGATCTCTTCCAGTTTTTTCTTGGCAAACAAGCCCGCGAGCCAGGCGCGCGAGGGTAGGTCCGGACGCGGCGAGACGAAGACGCAGGCTTCGATGCGGTCGTTCACCACCAGTGCGGCGTGATAGATGCCGGCGCTGCGGTCTTCGTATTCCAGCCAGTCCGCCTGCGGGTCGTCGAGGCCGAGCAGCGCGCGGCCCCAGCTTGCGCGATCGGCCACTGTGCCGCGCCCGCCCAGTTCGTAGCGCTGGAACTGGCTGCCCTGGATGCGCGTCCACCAGGTGACACTGTCCACGTCGAGTTCGCGGCGGCTGAGGACGAAGCCATGCCAATCCACCGGGAAGGATTCGATGCGGGCGGGCGTGTGCTTGAATTCCGGCTCGCCGGAAACCGGGTCCACCACA
Source organism: Stenotrophobium sp. (assembly GCA_050740055.1). Classification (GTDB taxonomy): domain Bacteria; phylum Pseudomonadota; class Gammaproteobacteria; order Nevskiales; family Nevskiaceae; genus Stenotrophobium. The sequence continues at coordinate 3,709 of JBOICL010000339.1, read as the reverse complement.
GGATTAACCAGCGCGCCGACGCGCGCGTCTGAGGCGAATTGGCCATTCCAGTGGATCGGCACGAAGACGCTGCCGCGCGGCTGCTCGGCGCTGCTGCGCAGGCGCACAACCACGGCACCCCAGCGCGTGACCACACGCACCAGTTCACCCGCGCGCACACCGCTGATGAGGGCGTCGTGCGGATGCAGGTCCGCGTAGGGTTCGTCGATGTGACTGGCAAGCTTTGGCGATTTGCCGGTGCGCGTCATGGTGTGCCACTGGTCGCGCACGCGGCCGGTGTTGAGCACCAGCGGAAATTCCGCGCCCGGCAGATTTGCCGGTGCACGCGGTGGCGTCGGTACAAAGCGGGCCTTGCCGTCGGGGTGGTAGTAGCGCTGATTTGTGAAGAGGCGCGGAGTGCCCTGCCCCCTCTCCCCCTGCCTCTCTCCTCTGTGGGGAGAGGGGAGTAGAGGCCATTGAACCGGTTGCAGTGCGTCGTACTGCTCCTCGCTTAAACCAGCCAAGCCGCCGATGTCGAAGCAGCGCGTACCCCTATTTCCATGAGCCGACAGGCGCGCATGTTCGTCGAAAATCTCATGCGCCGCACTGTAACCGAAGGCCACGCCGTAACCCATGCGCTTGGCCACTTCGCAGACCATCCACCAGTCCGGCATCGCCTCGCCCGGACGCGGCAGGAAGGCGCGCTGGCGCGAGATGCGGCGGTCGGAATTGGTGACGGTGCCGTCCTTCTCACCCCAGCCCAGCGCCGGCAGCAGCACGTGCGCGAAGGCGGTGGTATCGGTTTTCTCCATCACATCGGAGACGACGACCAACTCGCATTTCGCCAGCGCGGCCTTGACCTTGTCGGCGTCCGGCATGCTCACGACCGGGTTGGTCGCCATGATCCACACCGCCTTCACACGGCCAGCGTGAATTTCGTCGAACAGATCCACCGCCTTGAGGCCGGGCCGCTCGACCATGCGCGGGCTGTCCCAGAATTCCTGCACCAGCCCGCGATGCGCGGCGTTGCCAATCTCCATGTGCGCGGCGAGCATGTTGGCCATGCCGCCGACTTCGCGGCCGCCCATGGCATTGGGCTGGCCGGTGACAGAGAACGGTCCCATGCCTGGCTTGCCGATGCGGCCCGTGAGCAGATGGCAGTTGATGATGCTGTTGACCTTGTCGGTGCCGGAGCTGGACTGGTTCACGCCTTGCGAGAAGATCGTCACCGCCTTTTCAGTGCGCGCGAACAGCGCGTAGAACTCGGCCAACAGGTGCGCATCGAGGCGGCAGGTCTGTGCGACCGAGCGGACATTGCCCGCGGTGTTGTCCGCAATGGCCAGCGTGCGCTCGACGTCGGCGGTGTGCGCATCGACGAACGCGGTATCGACCACGCCGTGCTGATGCAGATAGGTGAGCAGGCCGTTGAACAGGGTCACATCGGAACCCGCACGCAGCGGCAGGTGCAGGTCGGCAAGTTCGCAGGTAGCTGTGCGGCGCGGATCGATCACGACCAGCTTCAGTTCCGGGCGCCGCTCTTTTTCCTTCTCGATGCGCTGGAACAGGATGGGATGGCACCAGGCGGTGTTGGAGCCGACCAATACGATGAGGTCTGCCAGCTCCAGGTCTTCGTAAGTGACCGGAACGAGATCCTCACCGAAAGCGCGCTTGTGCCCGGCGACCGCCGAGGACATGCACAGGCGCGAGTTGGTGTCGATGTTGGCGGTGCCGATGAAGCCCTTGATCAGCTTGTTCGCAACGTAATAGTCCTCGGTCAGCAACTGGCCGGAGACGTAGAAGGACACGGCGTCGGGGCCGTGCTCGGCAATGATTTTCTGGAAGCCATCGGCAACCGTACCGAGGGCTTGATCCCAGGACACGCGCTGATCGCGAACCTTTGGATGCAGCAGACGTCCTTCCAGCCCCACCGTTTCGCCCAGCGCTGCACCTTTCACGCACAGGCGGCCGAGATTGGCGGGATGCCGGGGATCGCCCGCGATCTCCACGCCGCCGCGTGCGGGTGTCGCAAGTACGCCGCAGCCTACGCCGCAGTATGGGCAGGTTGTTCGCACTGATCTCATGGCTTCAACACCGCCAGATCAAAGAGCCGCGCGAAACTGCGGCGGGCGTCGACTCGCCTTGGCGCACACGTGCTTCGCACGGGGCGCTAGCTCGCACCGCCACACCTCCGTACGGGCACGTCGTGCGGACGGCCTTGTTCATTGCGGCTCGCAGTAGGATTTGCCGAACAGCAGTTTCTGGCGCATGGACGAGATGTTCACGCCGCGCTGCATCAGCTCGAAATACCAGGCGCCGTCGGAGATATCGCCGAACAGCACCACGCCGGTGATGCGGTTGTCCTTGAGCACGAGGCGCTTGTAAACACCGCGCTTGAGATCGCGCAGCACCAGATCCTCGGTGCCCTCGCCGCCTGCGAAATCGCCGGCTGAAAAAAGATCGATGCCGGTGACCTTGAGCTTGGTCGAAGTCACCGAACCCTGGTAGCGCGCGAAGCCCATCTGGGCGAGGTGCGTGGCGCAGACATTGGCCTGCTCCCACAGCGGTGCGACCAGGCCGTAGGTGGCATTGCGGTGCTGCACGCATTCGCCGACCGCGTAAATGCGCGGATCAAAGGTTTGCAGCGTGTCGTCCACGATCACACCACGTTCGCAGCGCAGGCCGCAGGTTTTCGCCAGCTCGATATTGGGCTTGATCCCCACCGCCATCACCACGAGGTCGGCGGGAATCTCCTTGCCGTCCTTGAAGCGCACACCGGTAACGCGCTCGCTGCCGAGGATCGCCTCGGTCTGCGCCTGCATGAAAAAGCTCACGCCGCGCGTTTCCAGCGAAGTCTTGAGCATCGCACCGGCGTGCTTGTCGAGCTGGCGCTCCATCAGCGTGTCCATGAGGTGAACGACGCTGACCTCCATGCCTTGGCGCAGCAGGCCGTTGGCCGCTTCCAGGCCGAGCAGTCCGCCGCCGATCACCACGGCCTTCTTGTGACTGCGCGCCGCGTCGATCATGAGATCTACGTCGCGCAAATCGCGGAAGGTCACCACGCCCGGCAGAGTGTTGCCGGGCACCGGGATGATGAAGGGATTGGAGCCGGTCGCCAGCAGCATGCGGTCGTAGGTGGTCTCGTAGCCACTCTTCGCGCGCACCGTGCGGCGCGGCCGGTCGATCGCCACGATAGGATCGCCGGTGTGCAGCGCGATGCCGTGGCGCGCATACCATTCCGGCGCGTTGAGCATGATCTCCTCGACCTGCTTCTCGCCCGCCAGCACCGGCGACAGCAGGATGCGGTTGTAGTTTCCGTGCCGCTCGGCGCCGAACACGGTGATGTCGTACAACTCCGGCGCGATGCGTAGGATCTCCTCGACCACGCGCATCGCCGCCATGCCGTTGCCGATCACCACCGCGTGCCGGCCGCGCTTACTGGCGTCGAGCATCGAGCTGACATCCTCCAGGTCGCGGAACGTCACCACGCCCGGCAGCGTATTACCAGGCACGGGAATCACGAAGGGATTGGAGCCGGTCGCCAGCAATATGCGGTCGTAGATGGTCTCGTACCCGCTCTTGGCACGTACCGTGCGCCGCGGCCGGTCGATCGCCACGATCGGATCGCCGGTGTGCAGCGCGATACCGTGACGCGCATACCACTCCGGCGTGTTGAGCATGATCTCCTCGACCTGCTTCTCGCCCGCCAGCACCGGCGACAGCAGGATGCGGT
>JBOICL010000338.1:0-19443 GCA_050740055.1 Stenotrophobium sp. | reverse complement strand
GCGTCTTACTTCGCAACGTGGTGGTGATGCTTCTTGGCATGGTGGTGCTTCACGTGGTGCTTGTGGTGTACGACGTGATGCGCGTGCGCGGAATGGATCACTTCCGGCTGGACGGCGGGGCCGCCCTGCGCGAAGGCGGAGACGGCGAACAGGCTGAGGACGGCGGCGGCGATGACAGGGGCTTTCATGGGTGACTCCTAGTGTTGAAGGGTGCTGCGGTTTCGAGACGATGCCATTGGAACATGCGCCACCTGAATCGCTCCTGAATGAAACGACTCGAAAACAGATTCCGGGAGATTTTCAGCGATATTCCAGTGGCAGCCAGACATAGAACCAGAAGCTCACGAGCAGGGTGGCCAGCGCATCGGCCAGCGGATTCCGCGTATAGCGATGCAGGTAGTGGTCGTAAAAGCGCAGGCGTGGCAGACCAAGGTTGCCATGATGCTGGTCGCGCCAGTAAAAAATCTGCCAGGTGTTTTCGCGTACGAAGCGGCCGGCGCGGCGCAGCGTCGCCAGCCTGCCGCGTTGCCGAAGGGTTGCGCGGATAGCACGCAGGAAAGGCGCGAGATCGAGGCGGCCGGCTTCGTGTTGCGCAGCATAGATTGACGGCATCTGCGCGAAGAATTCGCCCGCACCGGCGGCGTGCAGGCCCATGATGATCGCCATCAGGATGTAACGCTCGCGGCGGCCCTCGGTCTCAAAGCGGCGTGCGGAGGTGGTGAGCCGTCCTGGCAGCAGCAGCCATTGGCCCTGCGCGAAGATTTTTGCCGCGAGGCACTGGTCCTCCAGTAACGGCAGGTATTCGTCGTAGCCGCCGAGTTCGCGCAGCCAGTGGGCACGGATCAGCAGTCCCTGGTCGCCATTGATGGTGTAAGGGCGATTGAGTGCGGTCTTGCCTTGCAGGTGTCTGTAGAAGGCCGCGGCTTCCGGCGGATAGCCCGCGAAGCACAGCGCCCAGTGCCCTGCGATGCGCTCGTGTTTTGCGCTTGCCGCGGCCGCGTGCAGCGCTGTCAGCGCATCAGCCAGCAGGTGCAGGTTTTCCAGTTGCGAATCTGCATGCAGGAACAGCAGTGTGGCGGCGCGTGCGCCCGCTGCGCCCGCATTCATCTGCCGCGAGCGGCCGCGCGGGGCGGTGATGACGCGGACGCCAGCCACTGCCGCGAGTTGTGCCGTGCCGTCCGTGGAACCCCCGTCGGCGACGATGATTTCCAGATGGATGTCTTGCTGTGCTCGCAATTGCGCCAGCAGCCGGGGCAGTGTGGCCGCTTCGTTGAGCGTGGAGATGATGACGGTCAGTTGCGGTGTTGCGGAAACGGCATCCGCTGATGTTTCGTGCATTGGAATAGCTGTTTATATCTATTAGTTAAATAAATTTTTATTTAATATAAATAAACGATTGATTGCATTGAAACAGCAGAGTGGATCGCGCAATTTGCGCGGTCCGGCGGAAGGAAGATTCGGTAACGCACGGTCAATACCGTGAGCGCGGCATCCGCATCATTCCGCATGGTCGCCAGCGCCGCAAGCCATGCTAGGATTCGCGCGCGTACGCAATCCTGTAAGCATCGACCGCAAACCCCAATGCCCGACGAGCATCAAGAGTCCCCGGACCCTTTCCCTGGAAGGGCGACCGCATGAGCGGTATTTTTAGCGCGGGCAGACTGGGGTTTTCCGCTCATTCCCGTATCGGTGTTTGTGGACTTATGCCCATCCACGGCCCCGTGTCATGAGCGGCGCCTGCATGAACTCCAGCAATATTCTTTCTGTCTGCCAGTTCGGCGCCTTCCGCTCATTCCCGCGCCCACGCTCGCGGACTGCGTCCGCTCACGGCTCCGTGTCATGAGCGGTATTGTTGTCGTCGATCAGCGTACCGACTGGCCGGTGGATATTCCCGGCATCGATGTCGTTACCGCCTGTGATTACCTCACACACGAGACACACACGCGCGCGCCGCGCACCACGCGCATCTACAACCTCTGCCGCTCCTTCAGCTACCAGACCACCGGCTATTACGTGTCGTTGCTGGCGGGCGCGCGCGGGCACAAGCCGCTGCCCGAGATCACCACGATCCAGGATCTCAAGCTGGCGGATTCGCCGCGCGTCATCAACGACGAGATCGAAGAACTGATCCAGCAGTCGCTGGCGCGCATCGGCTCCAGCGAATACGTGATGAACGTGTATTTCGGGCAGAGCCTGGCCAAGCGTCATGAGCGACTGGCGCGCGCGCTGTTCAGCCAGTTTCCCGCGCCGCTGCTGCAAGCCACGTTCGTGTATCGCGGGGATGAGTGGCGCGTGGACACGGTCGGCCCTATCGCACTGGGCGAAGTGCCGCCCTCGCATCACGAATTCCTCTATCAGGCTGCGAGCGAATATTTCGCACGCAAGCGTGCGCCGCGCACCAAGAAGGAATCCGCCCGCTACGATCTCGCCATCTTGGTCAACGACGACGAAAAGGAGCCGCCGTCGAATTCGCGTGCGCTCAAGATGTTCGAGAAAACCGCCGAGGATCTGGGCTTCGATGTCGAGTTTCTCGACAAGGGCGACTACGGCCATGTCGCCGAGTTCGACGGCCTGTTCATCCGCGAAACCACGGCGGTCAACCATCACACCTACCGTTTCTCGCGCCGCGCCGCGCGTGAGGGCTTGGTGGTGGTGGACGATCCGGTGTCGATCCTGCGCGCTGCCAACAAGGTGTTCCTCGCACAGCTAATGGAGCGCCACCGCATTCCGCAGCCCAAGACCCTGCTGATCCATCGCGGCAACGTCAGCCATGTCGGCCGCGAGCTGGGTTTCCCCTGCGTGCTCAAGCAGCCGGACTCGCAGTTCTCCAAGGGCGTGATCAAGGTCGAGAGCGAAGCAGAGTTGAAACGCCAGACGCGCGACATGCTGGAGCGTTCCGACCTCATCATCGCGCAGTCCTTCGAGCCCACCGAGTACGACTGGCGCGTCGGCGTGCTGGATGGACAGCCGCTGTATGCCTGCCGCTACTACATGGCGCGCAACCACTGGCAGGTGGTCAAGCGCGGCAAGAACGGCGGCAAACAGGAAGGCAACCACGAGACGCTGGACGTGAGCGGCGTGCCGCCGCAGGTGCTGAACATAGCGGTGCAGGCCGCGCGTGCGGTCGGCAACGGCCTCTACGGCGTCGATCTCAAGCAGTTCGGCAAGGTGGTCAAGGTGATCGAGGTCAACGACAACCCCAACATCGACCACGGCGTTGAAGACCTGTTCCTCAAGGAAGCGCTCTACCGGAAAATCATGGAGTACTTCCTCAAGCGGCTCGAGGCGCGCACGAAAACGTGAGGCGAGAGACGCAAGCCAGTGGATTCCGGCTGCGGCCGGCGCGATTGGCCGATGCCCGCGCGATTCATACGCTGGAAAATCATTTCCCCTCGGACCGCATGTCCCTGCGCAGCGTGCGCAGGTTTTTGCAGTCGGAATCCGCCGCGCTATGGGTTGCGCAAACGTCTCCCGCCTCCCGTCTCCCGTCTCCCGCGATAGCCGGTTGCCTGATTCTGCTCACGCGCGCCAATAGCCGCGCTGCGCGGATTTATTCGGTGGTGGTGGACCCGGCTGTGCGCGGCCGCGGCATCGCCGCGCGGCTGGTGCAGACCGCCGAGGCGGGCGCGCGCAAACAGGGGCTGTCCGTGATCACGCTGGAAGTGCGCACCGACAACGCGCCGGCACGCGCCCTGTACCGCAAGCACGGTTACACCGAGGACCAGCGGCTGTCCGGGTTTTACGACGATGGCACGGACGGACTGCGCTTACGCAAGATTCTGTAGCGCCGCGGATCAGTATTTTATTGAGCCGGATGACTTGAGAAAGCGGTTAGGGCCTCACGAGCCGACAGGCTGTAACCCGCCGTTGGTCACGCGATCGGCTTGTCCTGCGGTGCGCAGCTCTTCAGCGCGATGCTGTATCGCAGAAGTCATGGCCTGCAGCCCGCCGGTGAGGCGTGCGATAAAGAGCTTCCGCACCAGAGGTGCCAGCCAGCCCGATATTTCCAGGTGCATGTGATAGTGGGTGCGGCCGTTCCCGATATCCTTCAGTTCGTGCTGGAAGTTGCTCGCAAGCGCTCCCAGCCAATCCCTGGGCACTCCGTAACGCAAGCGCTGGCCCGGCACGTGCTCAAAAATGGTGTCCCGTTGCGGCTGCAGGGTGCCATCGATGAGCCGGATCAGCATGTAGATCGGATCGCCGACCACCAGTGTCGAACGTGCCAGGACAATGAAGGGATTCCACTGGTCGTAGTTGCGCAGGTCGCTGATCACCTCCCAGGTCACATCGCAGGGGGCGTCGATTTCGCGGATCTCGTCAATGACAATAGCCACGCAGCCTCCATTGACCGATGCTATTCATGGTGCCGAAGCTAGGGAATCGCGGCGCCCAAGTCAAACCCTGGCGCGTCAGCCAATAAAAAAGCGGCCGGATTGCTCCGGCCGCTTCTGGCTTTACACCCGCTTGAACGGGCCGTGAATCTTACTTCGCGGCCTTGCCGGCCTTGGCTGCACCAGCCGCCTTGTCCTTCTCGATGCCCAGCAGTTCGACTTCGAACACGAGGGTTTGGTTCGGGCCGATCTTGGCGCCCGCGCCGCGCTCGCCGTAGGCCAGCTTGGCCGGCAGGTAGAACTTGTACTTGGAGCCGACCGTCATCAGCTGCAGGCCTTCGGTCCAGCCCGGAATGACCTGGTCGAGCGGGAAGGTGACCGGCTGGTTGCGGTCGTAGGAGCTGTCGAACTTCTCGCCGCTGATCAGCGTGCCGAGGTAGTTGACCGTGACGCGGTCGGTGGGCTTGGGATGCGCACCGGTGCCTTCCTTCTCAACTTCATACTGCAGGCCGCTGGCGGTGGTCTTCACGCCGGCTTTCTTGGCGTTGTCGGCGAGGAACTTGTCGCCTTCTTCCTGCGCCTTCTTGCCCTGCGCCATGCGCTCCGCCATCTGCTCTTCCTGCATCTTCTTGGCGACGGTGTTCTTGATCTCCTCGCGCGCCTTGTCATCCATCTTCGGCGTGCCGCCGCTGCTGACGTCGTCAAGACCCTGCTTGAGCGAGGAGACATCGACGTACTGCTTGACCGGCTGCAGCGACTTGCCGAGGTCCACGCCGATGGCGTAGCCGAACTTCTGGGCATCGGTGGTGAGGCCGGAGGCGTCGGCCGGCTTGGCGTGGTCGGCGGGCTTGGCGCACGCCGCAATCAGGCTGACGGCGGCAAACGCCGCCAGCAAACGGTAAGACTTCGACATGGGGGATTCCTGAATTCTGTGGATAGTAAAAAGGGGCATGAGCGCCCCAACCGGCGCGGATTATACCGAAGTCGCCGGGCTTGTCGCGTCGGGGTGGCGGCGGCGCGTAAGCAACTGCAACAGGGTCTGCCGCGCCTCGTCGGAGAGCAGTTCCATCGAGCGGTCGGCGATGCGCTCGATGCGCGCGTCCACCGCCAGGGTCCTTGCGTCGGTTTCGATGACCAGGCCGACCTCGATCAGCGTGTTGAGATGGCCACGGAACAGGGTCTTGTCGAAGAATTCCGGCGCGTCGCGGCCGGTCAGGATGGCCATGCGCTCGGCCAGCAGCTGGCAGTCCTTCTCGAACTTGTCGCGCTGCAAGGTCTGCTGGCTCTTGCGCTCCGCCGCCAGCAGCAGCGTGGTCATGCAGTAGCGTTCCAGCGTCTCGCTCATGATGCGGCCGAGCATGGCCAGCGTCGAGAACTCAGGGCTGGTCACGTCCGGCCGGCGCAGGGTGCCGCTGTCTTCGCGGGTGATGAGGCCGAGCTTCTCCATCACGCCGATGCACTCGCGCACCGCCGCCTCGCATTCGGCCGGCGTCCAGCGCAGGAAGAACTCGGTGCGCAGGAAGGGATACAGCGCGCGGCAGCCAGTGATCACCGCGTCTTCGGACAGATGGCCGCGCGTGCGGAAGAAGTTGGCCACCAGCGAAGGCATGGCGAACAGGTGCTGGATGTTGTTGCGGTTGTAGGTGAGCAGCACCGCGTCACGGTCGGCCAGCGCCAGCAGGTCGCCCCAGGCATGCGGCACGCGGCGTACGCGCGCGATCGGCACCGACCAGTCGACGATGGCGCGCGGCGAGGTTTCCGGGATGTACTGGTGCTCGCCGTAGTTCTGGCCCTTGAGCAGCCACACGAGGTGGCCGGTCTGCTCGACCAGTTCCTCCTCGCTGACCGCGCGCTGCGGCGACGACAGCAGCGCCACCGCGGCGACGCTCACCGGATTGGCCACGGCGGCGGCATTGATGCGCCGCATGTGCTCGACGGCGAGGTTCGAGACCATCTTCTTGAAGCCTTCCGGCGGCGCTTCGGATTCGGCGGTGAATTCCTCGCGCCAGCCGGACATCTCGCGGTCCGCGAATTCCTGCAGGTGGATCGGCTCGCCAAAATTGACATAGGCCTTGCCGTAGGACTTGGTCAGGATCTTGCTGGCCTTGAGCAGGCCCTGCACCGACTCTTTCTGCTTGGCGCCACCGCGCAGTTCCTTGGAATAGCTGTTCAGTTCCCAGGCCTTGTCGTAGCCGATAAACACCGGCACCAGCGCGACCTTGCGCGTGCGCTGCTTAAGGCTCGCTTCAACGACCATGCTGAGCAGGCCGGTCTTGGGCGCGAGCAGGCGGCCGGTGCGACTGCGGCCGCCTTCGGGGAAGAACTCGATCGGATAGCCGCGCTGGATAAACGAGTCCACATAGGCGCGGAATACCGCCGTATAGATGCGGTCGCCGGAAAAGCTGCGGCGCATGAAGAACGCGCCCGCGCGGCGCAGCAGCGGCCCGACCAGCGGCATGTTGAGGTTGATGCCGGCGGCGATGTGCGGCGGCACCAGGCCGGCGTGATACAGCGAGTACGACACCAGCAGATAGTCCGCGTGCGAGCGGTGGCTGGGCATGTAGATGATTTCATGCGTCTGCGCCAGGTCGCGCATGCGCTGCATGCCCTGCACGTCGATACCCTTGAATACACGGTGCCAGACGAAGGTGCCGAGAAAGCGCTCGATGAAAGTCAGGGCGAGCGTGGAGTAGTCCGCGCAGATTTCCTCCGCGCACTTGTGCGCGTACTTGCGGCACTGATCGGGCGTGCGCGGCTTGTCCTGGGTGCCCGCGACGATCGCGCGCTGCACGCCGGGGGAATTGAGTAGGCCGTCGATCACCACCTGTCGGCGCAGCAGCGTCGGCCCCAGCGCGGCGGTGCGCGCGCGCAGGAAGTGGAAGTGCATGACGCGCGCCAGCTTGCGGATGGCGGTGGCGGCGTCCTTCTCCTTGTCCACGTATTCGCGGAACGGCAGCGGCAGGCCGAAGTTGGGAAAAAGGTTGCGGCCGTTGGCGAGGATGATGAAAAACTTGCGGATTGAGCTGGCCTGCGGGCTGTCGAAAAAGGCCAGCTTGAACAGGCTGGTTTCCTGGCCCGGGTCGCGGCCCCAGAACAGCGACACCGGCACCAGTTGCGCGTCGTAGGATTTGGTGGCGATGGCGGTTTCGATCAGCCGCGTCAGTTCGGTCGGGCGAATGCGCGTTTCCAGCAGCGCCGGCAGGTAGAGCACGCCGGCGCGGTCGGTAGTCGGAAAATTGGCACCGGTGCGGCTGGGGCGCGGCAGCATCTGCTCCTTGCAGATGCGGTCGAGCACGAACAGGTCGGACCAGGAGCGCGTGGCGAGGATGAACACCACCGGCTTGGCCGGGTCCAGCTTGAGTTCGCCGCGCAGGTCGCTGCGCGTGAGCCGGTACTGGATCAGCCATTGCATCGGCCGGAACAGCAGCGACGCCAGCCAGAATAAGGCGCTGTTCAGCAGTCCTCGCATTTCCCCTCCGTGAGCCGCGCCGGCCGGCGCGCGGTACAGCGTGTTGTGTCGTTTGCGCGAGTTTAACGCATGGCCCCGGGCGCAAGCTGCGGACGGGTCTGCGGCTGCGCAAGTATCGTCACCCGCTCCGGCGCAAAGTCGTTCGCTTTTCGTTTATAAATATTAATTATAATTAAAATTAATTAATATAATATAACAATATGTGCACGGTAAAAACACCTAGCGGGTGGCGCGGTTTACGGCTGCGCATTCGTATTTCGGGCACTGGCGGCATCCGCTAGACTCGCCGCATCACATCAGGCCCCCCTTCATGGACATCCGCGCGATTCTTGCCCAGGCGCCGCTGCTTTCGCGTCTTACGCCCGAGGCCTTGGATGCGTTCGCGGCCTGCGCCAAGCCGATGGAACTGCGCAGCGGTGAAGTGCTGTTCCGCGAAGGCATGCCGGCGGACGCCGCCTACGTGGTGGCGACGGGGCGCATGCGCGCGGTGCTGTCCAACGGCGTCGCTGCCGGCGACATCGGCCGCTTCGAGCCCATCGGCGAGATCGGCGCGCTATCGGACGAAGTGCGTAACGCCAGCGTGCACGCGGTGCGTGATTCCATCGTCCTGCGCATCGGCCGCGACGACCTGCTGCGGCTGGTGACCGCCTATCCCGTGGCGCTGATCGAGATGACGCGCGTGCTGATCGCGCGCCTGCGCAAGAACCAGCGCGCCATAGCGCTGGAGACCGCGCGCAGCGCGCGCAGCTTCGCGGTCATCGCCGCCGCCGGCGATGTCGATGCGCATACCTTCGCCGAAGCGCTGAGCCAGGCCCTGGGCGCCCACGACAAGACACAGCTGGTGGACGACGTGTTTGTCGATGCCCGGCTCGGCGCCGGTGCCGCGTTGCAACCCTTCGAGGACGGCGACGCCAATGCCAGGCTGATGACGCTGCTGAATACGGTGGAGGACGAGTACCGCTACCTGGTCTATGCCGGCGGCGGCGATGCCAATGCCTGGTCGTGGCGCTGCATGCGCCAGGCCGATCGCGTGATCGTGCTGGCGCACAGCGGCGCGCTGCCGATGATCACGCCGATGCTCGACATGCTCAGGAACAGCGGCATCCGCACGCCGGTGGACCTGGTGCTGCTGCGGCCGGAGTCGGCGCCCGCCGGCGACGTGCTGGCCTGGCGCGAGCACGCCGGCGCCGGCACGCATTATTTCGTGCGGCCTGAGCATGCGGCCGACATGGCCGGCGTTACGCGCAACATCACCGGTCGAGGCATCGGCCTGGTGCTGGGCGGCGGCGGGGCGCGCGGCTTCGCGCACATCGGCCTGCTGCGCGCGCTGCACGAACTGCGAATTCCGGTGGACATCTACGGCGGTTCCAGCATGGGCGCGTTCTGCGCCGCGCTGGCGGCGTCCGGCTACGACCACAACGAGATGACGCATATCGCCAGCGAAACCTTCGTGCGCCACAACTATCTCAACGACTACATGCTGCCGATGGTGGCGCTGATCCGCGGCCGCAAGTTCGTGCAGCGGCTGCATGAAATCTTCGAGGAGCGCCAGATCGAGCAGTTGCGCACGCCGTACTTCTGCATCTCCACCAATCTCACGCGCGGCGTGGCGATGACGCATGACCGCGGCCCACTCTACATGTGGCTGGCATGCAGCATGTGCGTGCCCGGCGTGGCGCCGCCAGTCGCCTACAAGGGCGAACTGCTGGTGGACGGATCAGTGATCAACAGCCTGCCGACGGACATCATGCACGGCCTGCGGCGCGGGCCGATCATCGCCTCCGATGTCAGCACCGAAGGCGACCTGCGCGCGCCCGGCATCGAGGGTCCGGACCCGGAGGGGCTGCTGCGCTGGACTTCGCCGGGCAAGCGGCCGGGCCTGTTCAACATTCTTTTCCGCACCGCCACGCTGACCAGCGAAAGCGGCGTCGCCAACCGCGCCGCCAGCGCCGATCTCTATATCCGCATGCCGGTGACCAACATCGGCCTGTTCGACTGGAAGCGGCTCAACGAGGCCAGCGAGAGCGGCTACCGCTGCGCGATGGAAAGGCTGGAGCCGGTCAAGGCTTCGCTGCTGAAATAACGCATAAAAAAGCCCTGGCAGCTTGCGCCGCTGGGGCTGTCCATCGGCCGCTTTTACGGCTTATTCATCGAGAACCTTCAACTCGACGCGGCGGTTCAGCGCGCGGCCTTCAGCGGTCTTGTTGCTCGCAATCGGATGGGTTTTGCCGAAGCCTTCCGAGCGCAGGCGCGACCCGGCGACGCCCTGCTCGATCAGGTAGCTGCGGGCCGATGCTGCGCGTTCCCTCGACAGTTTCAGGTTGTACGCGGTCGAGCCGATCGAGTCGGTATAGCCTTCAACCGTCAGCCTCATCGTCGGTTGGCCCTTGAGACCGGCCACGATGCGGTCAAGCGATTGCCGCGCTTCGGCGGTCAGTCGCGCCTTGTTGAACTCGAAGCTGATGTCATGCAGCACCACGGTCGCTTCCTTGATGGCGCAACCACGAGCATCCACGCGCATGCCGCGCGGCGTGTTCGGGCACTGGTCGATGGAGTCGGGTACGCCGTCGCCATCGCTGTCCAGCGGCAGAGCTGGCGGCGGTGCGGCGCGCGGTGCCGGCGGCGGCATTAACGGAGCCGCAGGCGGCGGAGGCGGCAGATCGTCGCCGTGATAGCCGAAAGCGATCTGCACGCCTGCGCTGATGCGCGTGTCGAGCACATGGCTGTGGCCCGGCTCGACGGTCTTGTCGAACACGCCGATGCGGCGCGCTTCGATGCGCACCGCCGCGGTGTGCGAATGGTTGAGGTTGACCAGGAAGCCGCCGCCCGCGTTGGCGAAGCCGGAAGTCTTGATGGCGGCTACGTGTTCTTCACGCTGCGCACCGCCGCCCACCAGCAGGAAGGGCGTGACCAGGTGATCGCGGCCGAACGGCTGCACGGTGAAATCCAGACCGCCGCCGAAATCATGTTCTATCCCTGTGCCCAGCGCGGGTTTGCGCGTGGCCCCCAGGCCGAACAGGTTGATTTCCGGTGTGAAGTAGGAGCTGACCGGGAACCCGAGCAGCAGCGTGGCACCGAAGCCATTGTTCAGGGTGCGCGCCGCATCGGGAAACTGGTAACTGCCCATGAGTCCCAGATAAGGGGTGTTGTCGCTGGTGTCGGCGAAGCCGGTCTGCGCCACGCTTGCAAGAACGGCGGCGGCCAGCGATTTGTACAGGAGTTTCATGGTCCTTAAGTTTCCCTCGTTGGGTGGTGACCTGTGGAAAGATAAACAATTTTCCTCAATCCTTCACCTCGATCGTGTTGCTCGTGGACATTTTTTGGGTCGGATACAAATCAATTCTTGCGACATACGCGAGCGTATTGATAAAGTTCGGCGTTCAATACGCAGACGTATGGATGCTTTTCCGGAGTGGCATGCCCAAGTCCCCGATTCCCGCCGAACCCAAACAAAGCCTGACCGCCGAAGACTGGGCCAAGGCCGCGCTGGACGCGATGGCCAGCGGCGGCCTGGACGCGGTGGCGGTGGAGCCGCTGGCGCGCGTGCTGGGCGTGACCAAGGGCAGCTTTTACTGGCATTTCCCGAATCGCGGTGCCCTGATCAGCGCGGCGCTGGAGTTGTGGGAAAAGCAGGAGACCGTGGACATCCTCGACCGCGTGGGGCCGGAGCCCGATCCTTACGAGCGCATCGTCAAGCTGTTCAAGCAGTCCAATGCCAGCTACCGCTCCGGCCGTCTCTACCTGGCGATTGCCGCCGGCGAGGACAACCCCGTCGTCAACGCCTTCGTGCGCCGCGTGTCGCAGACCCGCATGGCCTATCTCGCGGAGTGCTACCGTGACCTCGGTTTCGACGAGGCGCGGGCGCGGCACTGGGCGCGCTTCGTCTACGCCACCTACATGGGCAATTTGCAGATTCGCCGCGATACGCCGGATGCGATCCCCACCGGAGCGGAATTGAACGAGTATCTGAGATTGATGATTACGACGCTGGTGCCGCGCACGGACGCGGCGCGGAGTAAGCTGGCGCAGCCACGTGCGGCGCGGGCGGATTTGCGGCGCAAGAGTTCCCAGTAGAACTTTAATCGGGGGTTGTCATGTGCATTCTGGCTATCGTCATCGTCGCGATTCTCGTTTTTTGGGTGCTCGCCTTCACCGGCGCACCGCTGCTGGTCTGGACTGCCGTGATTGGTCTCGGCCTGGTCGCGCTCAAACTGCTGTGCGCGATGGGCGCTACCGCGTTCGCGGTCAGCGGCGGCATCTTCGTGGTGCTCGCCTTGCTGCTGAATTTCAAGCCGCTGCGCCGCGCGCTGATCACCGGCCCGGTGTTCGGAGTGTTCAAGAAAGTGCTGCCGGAAATGTCCTCCACCGAGCGCGAGGCCCTGGAAGCCGGTGACGTGTGGTGGGAGGCCGAGATGTTCCGCGGCCGTCCGCAGTGGAACAAGCTGCTCGACTTCAAGTACACCGTACTCACCGCCGAGGAAAAATCCTTCCTCGACAACGAGTGCGAGGAACTGTGCAAGCTCTGCGACGACTGGAAGATCGAGTTCGAGCACAAGGATCTGCCGCCGCAGGTCTGGGCCTGCATCAAACATAAGCGGTTCTTCTCGATGCTGATCAAGAAGGAATACGGCGGCCTGGGTTTTTCCGCGAACGCGCAGTCGGCGGTGGTGACCAAGCTCGCCACCAAGTCGCTCGCGATGGCGGTGACGGTGATGGTGCCCAACTCGCTGGGGCCGGGCGAACTGCTGATGCACTACGGCACCGACGCGCAGAAGAAGCAGTGGCTGCCGGGTCTGGTCGATGGCAGCGAGATTCCCTGCTTCGGCCTCACCGGGCCGGAAGTCGGATCCGACGCCACCGCCATGCCGGACCTCGGCATCGTCTGCTACGGCGAGCATGAGGGCAAGAAAGTCCTGGGCATTCGTCTCAACTTCGAGAAGCGCTACATCACGCTGGCGCCGGTGGCGACGGTGGTCGGCCTCGCCTTCAAGCTGCGCGATCCTGACGGTCTGCTCGGCGACAAGAACAAGACCGAGTACGGCATCACCTGCGTGCTGCTGCCTGCGAAACATCCCGGCATTGAGATCGGCCGCCGCCACTATCCGGGCGCGGCTTTCATGAACGGCCCGATCTTCGGCAAGGACGTGTTCATCCCGGTCGAATGGATCATCGGCGGCCCGGACAAGGCCGGCAAGGGCTGGCGCATGCTGGTCGAGTGTCTGTCGGCGGGCCGCGGTATTTCGCTGCCGGCGCTGTCCGCCGCCGCCGCCCAGACCGGCTATCGCACCACCGGCGTCTATGCGCGCACGCGCCGCCAGTTCAAGGTGGCGATCGGCAAATTCGAGGGCGTGCAGGAAGCCACCGGACGCATCGCCGGCTACGCCTACACGATCGAGGCCATGCGCATCCTCACGGCCTCGGCGGTGGATCATTGCGCGCCCTCGGTGGTCACGGCGATCGCCAAGTACCACATGACCGAACTGATGCGGAAACTTGTCGTGGATGGCATGGACGTTTGCGCCGGGCGTGGCATTCAGCAGGGCCCGCGCAACGTGCTGGCCACCGCCTACAAGGCGACGCCGGTGGCGATCACGGTCGAGGGCGCCAACATCCTCACACGCAACCTGATGATCTTCGGTCAGGGAGCGATCCGCTGCCACGAGTACGTGTTTCCCGAAATGGAAGCGGCGCGCGAGAACGACTTGCACGCTTTCGACAAGCTGCTGTTCGGCCACATCGGCTTTTCGGTAAATCGCGCGGTGCGCGCGATGACGCACGGCCTCAGTGACTCAGTGTTGGCGCAGGCGCCGGTGGCCGGGCCGATGGCGCCGTATTTCAGGCAGGTCGAGCGCATGTCCGCTTCGCTCGCCTTCTGCTCTGACCTGACCATGGGCGTGCTCGGCGGCAAGCTCAAGTTCATGGAGCGCATGTCTGCGCGCCTAGGCGACGTGCTGTCGCAACTTTACATCGCCTCCGCCGTGATCAAGTTTTACCTCGAAGGCGGGCAGCAGGAGGACGAGCTGGACCTGGCGCGTTGGGCGCTGGACAACTGCCTCTACGAAATCGGCAAGGCGTTCACCGAGTTCCTCGAAAACTTTCCGGTACGCCCGGCCGCGTGGGTGATGCACCGCGTCGTGTTTCCGCTCGGCAATCCTTACAGGCCGGTATCCGACCACCTCAACGCGAAGGTTGCGGAGCAGCTGCTGGAACAGACCGCCGTGCGCGAGCGCCTCACCTGGCTGGTGTTCAAGAACGGCGGGCCGGATTGCCCGACCGGCCGCATGGAAATCGCCTGGGCGGTGATCCTGAGATGCGAGGCCGCCTATCTCAAGTATTTCAAGCTGTGGATGAAGGGCCACATTGTCGGCGACGACACCGCCACGCGGCTCAAGAACGCGGTGGCGAGCCAGCAGCTCACGGGCGAGGAAGCTGGGCAGGTGGCCGAGTACGAGAAGGTGCGTTTCGACGTGATCGAGGTGGATCACTTCAACCACGACTACGTCACCGGAAATTTTGCTGCGGTATAAGTGCAAAACGCCAGCGTTTTGAACACTCGGCGCCAAGCGAGTTGAGTGCACTGCCGCTTCGTCTCCGGATCTCCGCGCCGGTCACGCCGGTGATGCGAAGCGCTCGACCAGGAAATCGACGAACACGCGCAGCTTGGGCGCCAGGTGGCGCGTCGGCAGGTATACGGCGTAGAGGGTGACGATGGGCTCGACCTCCCAATCCGTCAGCAGCGGCATGAGTCTGCCTTCGCGGATGTCGTTTTCGGCCATGTTGTCCGGCAGCAGCGTGACACCCGTACCGCCCAGCACGAGATCGCGCAGCGCCTCCACCGTGTTGGACTGGAGGCGGCCATGCACCGACACCTCCACGCGCTCGCCGCCGCGCGTGAAACGCCAGATGCTGTCCGGCATGGCGACCGGGACGATCAAGCAATTGTGGCGCGACAGGTCCGTCGGGTGCTGTGGCACGCCTGCGCGTTGCAGATACTGCGGCGACGCGTACAGATGCAAACGCATACTGAGCAGCAGGCGCGCCACCACGTTGGGTGGCAATGTGCGCGCGAAGCGGATCGCGACATCGAACCCTTCTTCGGCGAGATCGACGACGCGGTTGGAAGCGTCGAGGTCGAGCTGGATTTCGGGATAGCGCTCCAGGAACTCGCGCAGTAGCGGACCCAGCGTGCTGGCGACGGGCACCGGCACCGTGACCCGCAGCAGCCCGCGCGGCACGGCCTGGAGTTCCGCAAGCGCCCGCTGAGAGCTCTCCACCTCCCCGACGATGCGCGCGCAATGCTCGTAGTACGCGGCGCCGGCCTCGGTCAGCGACAACTTGCGCGTGCTGCGGTTGAGCAGCCGCACGCCGAGCGCCTGCTCCAGCTTGGCGACGTGCTTGCTGGCTACCGAACTGGTGACTTTCAGGTGCCGCGCGGCGCCGGCGAAGCTGCCGGCTTTCACCACCCGGGCGAAGGTGACCATGTGAGCCAGATCTTCCACGGAGAGATTCCTTCCAGACTGGAAGGAATCATATGCCCGCAGCCGGTCTTATCAAAACCGTGCATACGCAGTAGCTTCGAGTCCATAAATTGAGGCCGTCATGGACACACCCCTGCTGTGGCACATCCCGCTGTCGCACTACAACGAAAAGGTGCGCTGGGCGCTCGACTACAAGGGCATCGCGCACCGCCGCCGGGTGCCTGGCTACGACTACCTGATCCGCGCTTGGCGCGCGACCCGGCAGGGCAAGCTGCCGATCCTGTTCCTCGATGGCCGCGCGATCGCCGACTCGACGCGGATCATCGCTGCGCTCGAAGAGCGTTACCCCGAGCCGGCGCTGTATCCGCGTGACGATGCCGCGCGGCAGTGTGCACTCGCGCTGGAAGATTATTTCGACGAGCAGCTCGGTCCCGCGCTGCGCGCGGCCGTCGTCACGCCGCTGTTCCGGCACGATCCGGAAATCGCGCTGCGCGTCCTGATGACGGGCATGCCGAAGCTGTATGGAAAGCTGAGACCACTGCTGCCGATCGCACCGGCCTACTATCGCTTCCGCCACAAGATCAAAGATGCAAACCTCGAAACCGATCGCGCCACCGTCGCCGTGGCGCTCGACCGCATCGAGCAGGAACGGCAGGGGCGCACGTACCTCGTCGGCGATGCGTTCACCGTTGCCGACCTCACGGCCGTGGCGCTGCTGTCGCCGCTGTTGCAGCCGCCTGAAATCCAGTACCCGCTGCAGGTCGAGTTGCCGCCTTATCTGCAGGACTACCGCATCACGCTGCTGGGGCATCCGGCCGCGCAATGGGCGGCCGGCATCTACCGGCTGCATCGTGGCCACTCCTCGGAAGTGCCGTGGCGGATGGCTGCCGCCCCGGAGAGCGCACAATGAACTGGCCGATCGCGATCGCAGGAGGAATGTCGCTCGTAGGTGCGGCGGTCCACGGGATCATCGGAGATCTGTTCCTGCGAAAGGTTGCGCGAGATGCGCTGCCCGCGAACGCATTGGGCGGGCCTGAAAACAGCAGAACCCTGGTGCGCGTCTCGTGGCATTTCGTGACGGTCACGTTCGCCGTGTCGGGATTTGCGCTGCTGTATGTGGGGTCGAACGGCACGACACGCCTCGCAGCGGGTGTCGTTTGGTTTCTGGGTGCGCTCTATGCGTGTTTCGCGCTGTTTGCCGTGGCTGTCGCGGTCCAGCGGCAACATCGGCAATTATTGTTCACGCATCCCGCGCCGCTTGGTCTGAGTGCGATCGCCGTCTTGATCTGGTGGGGTGTGACAAGAATGTAAAGCCACAGCGCTCACGGCGAAGCGGGCAATCCCCGGTGAAAGACCCTTACGCCGCGCTGACCTCTCCCATGAGGGCGGCGCGCGGGTCACCTGCTTGCCCTGCTTGCCCTGCACTGATTGTTTAAATATATTGATTAATTATAATTATAGTTAATTTATTAAAACAAGACTGCTGCGCCCAGAAAGCAGAGCGGGTGCCGACACGGCGCTTGCCCGAAGGGCAATGGGGTGAGCCAAGGTTTCATGGGCTGCCAGTGACAGTCCATGCTGGCGAACGCCAAGCTGTAAAGCTTGGCCGGGGCGAAGCCCGGTGCCGCTCGCACGGGCCGCCCTCACTTATACTACGCGCCCTTCCAAACTCACCGCCCAGGGATTTCACCGCATGAGCGCACACGACATCCGTTCCGCCGACCGTCCGAAGCCGGACAAGGTCATCGTCCAGATCGCCGACTATGTCTGCAAGGAGCACAAGTTCAGCAAGGAAGCGCTGGAGACCGCGCGCTACTGCCTGATGGACACGCTGGGCTGCGGCCTGCAGGCGCTGATCTATCCGGCCTGCACCAAGCTGATGGGGCCGGTGGTTCCCGGCGCGACCATGACCGGCGGCGCACGCGTGCCGGGCACCTCGTTCGAACTCGATCCGGTCACCGCCGCCTTCAACATCGGCTGCATGATTCGCTGGCTGGACTTCAACGACACCTGGCTCGCGGCGGAATGGGGCCACCCCTCCGACAACCTCGGCGGCATCCTCGCCACCGCGGACTACCTGTCGCGCCGCAACGTCGCCGAAGGCAAGGAACCGCTGACGATCAGGACCGTGCTCGAAGGCATGATCATGGCCCACGAGATCCAGGGCGTGCTGGCGCTGGACAACAGCTTCAACCGTGTCGGCCTCTGTCACGTGCTACTGGTGCGCGTGGCCTCCACCGCCGTCGTCACCCGCATGCTGGGTGGCAGTAAGGACGACGTGATCGCCGCGCTGACGCAGGCCTGGGCCGATGGCGGCGCGCTGCGCACCTATCGCCACGCGCCCAACGCCGGTTCACGCAAATCCTGGGCCGCGGGCGACGCCACTTCACGCGCGGTGCTGCTGGCCCTGCGCACGCTGCGCGGAGAGATGAGCATCCCCACCGTGCTCACCGCCAAGACCTGGGGCTTCCAGGATTCACTGTTCCGCGGCAAGGAAATCACTCTAGGCCGTCCGCTGGGCAGCTACGTGATGGAGCAGATCCTGTTCAAGATCAGCTTCCCCGCCGAGTTCCACGCGCAGACCGCCGCCGAGTGCGCGATGACGCTGCATCCGCAGGTCAAGGACAAGCTCGACAAGATCAAGAAAATCACCATCCGTACCCACGAGTCGGCGATCCGCATCATCGACAAGAAAGGCAAGCTGGCCAACCCGGCCGACCGCGACCATTGCATCCAGTACATGATCGCGGTGCCGCTGGCCTTCGGCCGCCTGACCGCCGCCGATTACGAGGACAACATCGCCGCGCTGCCGATCATCGACCAGCTGCGCGACAAGATGGTCTGCGTTGAAGACAAGCAGTTCACCGCCGATTACCTCGACGCCGACAAGCGCTCGATTGCCAATGGCATCACCATCGAGTTCAAGGACGGCACCAAGCTCAAGGAAGTGGTCGTTGAATATCCGATTGGTCACCGCCGCCGCCGCAAGGAAGGCATCCCGGTGCTGGTCGAGAAGTTCAAGTCGAACCTCGCACTGAAGATCCCGCAGCGCAATGCCGCCAGGATTCTGGCGCTGACCGAGTCGCAGAAGACGCTGGAAGCCGTGCCGGTGCAGGACTTCGTCTCGCTGTTCGTGGTGTGACGAATACGCGGGAGACGGGAGGCGGGAAACGGGAGACGCAAGACGCCTCGCGTCGGATACTGGAGGCGGGCGTTCGGGAGTTGAATCTCGAATTGCCCGCTTCGATTTTGCAGCAGTTGCTGACCTATCAGGCCGAACTGCAAAAGTGGAACGCCGCCTACAACCTCACCGCGATTCGCGATCCTGAGCAGATGGTCACGCGACACCTGCTCGACTCGTTGGCGCTGCTACCTGTCGTCTCCCGTCTCCCGTCTCCCGTCTCGCGTTTGTTGGACGTGGGCAGTGGCGCTGGATTGCCCGGCATCCCGCTGGCACTGGCCGATCCCGCGCTGCGCGTGGTGACGCTGGACAGCAACGGCAAGAAGGCAAGATTCATGCGGCATGTGGTGCGCATTTTGGGCATCGTCAACGTCGAGGTGATCGAAGCGCGGGTAGAGGATTGGCAGCCAGAGGCGCTGTTCGACTGTATCGTCAGCCGTGCGTTTGCTTCACTGACCGATTTCTTCGACAAAACCGCACATCTGCTGGCCCCCGGTGGCCAATGGCTGGCGATGAAGGGCAAACTAGGCGAGGCAGAAATGGCCGATATTCCGGCGAACATCATCATCAGGGAGACGCATCGCCTGCGCGTGCCCGGTCTGGACGAAGACCGGCATGTAGTGTTGGCGAGGGTAAAGACATGACGCACATCATTGCCGTCGCCAACCAGAAAGGCGGGGTGGGCAAGACCACCACCGCGATCAACCTCGCCAGTTCGCTGGCGGCGACCAAGCGTCGCGTGCTGCTGGTGGACCTCGATGCCCAGGGCAACGCCACCATGGGTGTCGGCGTCGACAAGAGTGCGCTGCGCTTCACCTGCCGTGATGTGCTGCTGGAACAGGCGACGCCGGACGAAGTGATCCAGCATCTGCCCGCTGTCGGCATTTCACTGTTGCCGGCCAACGGCGACATGACCGAGGCCGAGATCAAGCTGCGCGACGTCGCCGCCGGCGATTTCGCGCTCAAGTCCGCGCTGTCCCATGT
>JBOICL010000337.1:0-7507 GCA_050740055.1 Stenotrophobium sp. | reverse complement strand
GCCTGCAGCTTGCCGGTGTCGGCGAACTCCAGCACCACGGCGTTACCCACGGCGCGACGGCCGGTGTAGCGGATGTCCTGCTTGCGCAGGAACGCGGGCAGATCGTTGAGATAGCGCTCGACTGCTTTCTTCTTTACGTCGTCGATGTCCACATCGAGCAGGAAGTGCACGCCGCCACGCAAATCCAGGCCCAGCGTCATCGGCTTGGCGCCGATCGCGCGCAGCCAATTAGGCGTGCGCGACGCGAGGTTGAGCGCCACCACGTAGTCATTGCCCAGCTCGCGCTTGAGCGCATCCGAAGCCTTGAGCTGCGTGGTCTCGTCATTGAAGCGCACGATCCACTGGGCGTTTTCCAGCGCGCTCTGCTTGGCCGTGATGGACGCGCCGGCCAGCGCCTTGGTCACCGTGCCGCCGAAGTCTGCGGGCAGCGGATCGCCGGACGCCAGCGTGATCTGCACCGCGGGGTCTTCGCCGTAGAGGTTGGGCGTCGCGTAGATCAAGCCGGCCAGGGTCACGACGGCTAGAAGGACATACTTCCAGGTTGAATAGGGCTTCATGGCTTACCGCGGTGGGATGCGGCGCCCGCCAACACGCGGGCGCGGGGGAACGGGAAATCAGAGGGTCTTGAGCGTGCCCTTGGGCAGAACGCCGGTGACGGCCGACTTTTGCACCTTGATGGTGACGTTGTCGGCCACTTCCATCGACACGTAAACCTCGCCGATGTTGACGATCTTGCCTGCGAGGCCACCGCTGGTGACGGCTTCGTCGCCCTTGGCCAGGGCGGATAGCATCTGCTTGGTTTCCTTGTTCCGCTTCTGCTGCGGGCGGATCAGCATGAAGTAGAACAGCACCACCAGGAACACCAGCGGCAGGAACTGCAACAGCGGATTCGACGGCGTCGCGGCCGACTGGGCATAAGCGGGGCTCAACAGGAAATCCAACACGGCAACTCCAGATAGATGGGGCGGAAAAAATGAGCGGCGGATTATGCCACACGCTCAGCGCATCTTCGCGCCGCCCCATGCTCTGCTTCGGCTTGGGCGTCACCCGCTCTGCATTGTTCCAGAGGCATGTGTGTATTTTTATATATACTATAGTTATTTATATTTTATATTTAATCACTATCTGCTTGCGACTATGCACAATAGCGGGTGCCGACACGGTGCTTGCCCGAAGGGCAATGGGTGTGGGAGGCACCCGAAGCCCTCGACCATCGCGAAGGTCGGCACCCCGCCGCCCGCTCCCGCACCCGTTTTGCTGCGCAAAAACACCATGTCGCGGGCGGGCGGCCTCAGCGCTGCTCGCCCAGCCACTGTTCGAGAATGATGCGCGCGGCCTGGCCATCGCGGTCGCCTTTTTTCACGCGACGCGGCATGCGCCCACTGGCACGCTCGCCGCGCAGGGCATCGTCGGCGGAGCGCGAGGAAAAACGCTCGTCGCTGACATGCACCGGCAACTGGCTGAGTTCGCCGAGTTGTCGCGCGAATTTGCGTGCCGCGGTGCTGATGGCCTGCTCGCCGCCGTCTTCCAGCAGCGGCAGGCCGACAATCAGCGCGGCCGGCCGCCACTCCGCGATCACGCGCTCGATGGCAGTCCAGTCGCCGCCGGGCAGCGCGGGCAGCGGACGCGCGCTGCGCGTGAGGTCGTCGCCCACTGCCGCACCGATGCGCTTTTCGCCGTAGTCGAACGCGAGATAGACCGCGCCGCTCATGCGCTGCGGCCGGCCGGGGCGCGGCGCATGGTCAGGCGTGGCCCGAGTCGTTGGACAGCTGCGTCACATCCACGCCGAGCAGGCGCGTGGCGGCCTGCCAGCGGTCGCGTGCCGGTGTCTGGAACAGGATGGCCTTGTCCACCGGCGTGTTGAGCCAGGAATTGCCGAGGATTTCCGATTCGAGCTGACCGGCGCCCCAGCCGGCGTAGCCGAGCACGATGATGTAATCCTTCGGGCCTTCGCCCAGGCCGATGGCGCGCAGGATGTCGCGCGAGGTGGTGATGTAAAGGCCGCCGTCCATAGGCATGCAGGATTCCCAGCCATCCGGTTCACGATGCACCACGAAGCCGCGCTCCGGCTGTACCGGGCCGCCCCAGTAGACCGACAGTTCCTGATCGAGCGCGCCGTGATCGAGGCCCATCTGCGACATCATCTCGGACAGCTTCAGCTCGGTGGGACGGTTGATGACGAGGCCGATCGCGCCCTCGTCGCTGTGCTCGCACATGAGCGTGACGGAGTGGTCGAAGTTCTCGTCTTCCAGCCCCGGCATGGCGACGAGAAACTGGTTCTTGAAGGTGGATTCTGCGGATTTTGTTGGCATGGGCCTAGTATCAGACCCAAGACCGGGGGTGACAAGTCAGGTCTTGGGCATGCGCCCAGCCAGGCTCGTTTCGATCGCGGCGATGAGCAGGCCGCCGATGTCGGTGCCGTAAGCGGCGTCGATCTCGCGTGCGCAGGTGGGCGAGGTGACGTTGATCTCGGTGAGGTAATCGCCGATCACGTCCACGCCCACGAACAGCAGGCCCATCTCCTTGAGCTTCGGTCCGACCTGAGCGGCGATCCAGCGGTCGCGCTCCGTCAGCGGCCGCGGGTCGCCGCGCCCGCCCGCGGCGAGGTTGCCGCGCGTCTCGCCGGCCAGTGGGATGCGCGCGAGGCAATACGGTACCGGCTCGCCATCGACGATGAGGATGCGCTTATCGCCATCCTTGATCTGCGGCAGGTAGCGCTGCGCCATGATGGTGCGGCGGCCGTTGTCGGTGAGCGCTTCCAGGATTGCCCCGAGGTTCAGCCCTTCTGAGCCGACGTGGAAAACGCCGCTGCCGCCCATGCCGTCCAGCGGCTTGAAAATCACGTCGCCGTGTTCGGCGTGGAAGGCGCGCAGTTGTTTCGCTTCGCGGGCGATCAGCGTGGGCGCGCAGCAGTGCGCGAACCAGCTGATGAAGACTTTTTCGTTGGCGTCGCGCAGCGAGCGCGGTTTGTTCACGACCATCGCGCCCTGTTCTTCCGCACGTTCCAGGATATAGGTCGCCGTGATGTATTCGAGATCGAAGGGCGGGTCCTTGCGCATCAGGATCGCGTCGAGTTCGCCAAGCTTGCAGTCCTGTTCTTCGCCCAGCTCAAACCAGTGTTTCTTGTCGTCGAAAACCTTGGCCGACCGCGCGTGGCCCATGGCGGCTCCATCGCGCAGCCAGAGGTCGTGCATTTCGAAGTAGCGCAGTTCCCAACCGCGCTTCTGTGCCGCCAGCATCAGCGCCAGCGTGGTGTCCTTGTAAGGCTTGATGTGGCCGATGGGGTCCATCACCACGCCAAGAATTTTCGCGCTCATGGCGATGCGGCTTTGTCATGCGCGACGATTTCGCGCGCCGCCGCCAGCATCGCCAGGCGCGCCACCACGCCGTAGGCGTAGAAACGGTTGGGCCGCTCGTCCGGTCCGCGATGTATCTGTGGATGGCTGCAGCATTCCTCGAAAGCCAACTGCTCGAAGCGCATGCCCGGCGCGTTGAGGTTTTCCTGGTTGCCACGCTGCGTGTTGACGCGATAGAAACCGCCGACCACGTAGTGATCGATCATGTACACCACCGGCTCGGCGGTGGACTGGTCCTCGCCCATTTTCTCGAAGGTGTAGACGCCTTCCTGGATGATGGCGCCGGTCACTTCGCTGCCTTCCTTGGCGCTGCTCATGTGAGTGCGCGCCTTGCGGTTCATGTTGCGCACATCCTCGACGCTGCGCGCGGTCATCACGCCCATGCCGTAGGTGCCCGCTTCCGACTTGATGATGACAAAAGGCTCCTCGGTGATGCCGTATTCCGTATATTTCGCGCGCAGGTCTTCGAGCAGCATCTCGACGTTCGCTTCCAGGCACTCCTCGCCCTCGCGCTTGAGGAAGTTGATCTGTCCGCAGTTGCGGAACAGCGGATCGACCAACCACGGGTCGATGCCGAGCAGTTCGCCGAACTCCTTCGCCACTTCGCGGTAGAAGCCGAAGTGGCTGGACTTGGTGCGCGAATGCCAGCCCAGGCCCAGCGGCGGGATCACGTCCTGATCGAGGTTCCTGAGGATTTCCGGGATGCCGGCGGTGAGGTCGTTATTGAGCAGCACAGAACAGGGCGTGAACTCGCCGACGAAGACACGATCCTCGTCGCGCTGGATCGGCTCCAGCAGCAGCTTGCGTCCGGAGATTTCCAGGGTCAGCTCGGTCGGCTCCCTGATTTCAGGAATCAACGTGCCGATGTGAACTTTGTAGCCGGCCTTGCTGATCAGGTCGAACAGCGTCGCCACGTTTTCCAGGTAAAACTTGTTGCGCGTATGGTTTTCCGGTACCAGCAATATGCCCTTGGCGGTGGGGCAGATGCGCTCGATGGCGGCTTGCAGCGCCTGCACGCACAGCGACTCGAACGAGGGATTGAGGTTGTTGAACCCACCCGGAAACAGGTTGGTGTCCACCGGCGCCAGTTTGAAGCCGGCATTGCGCAAATCCACGGAACAGTAGAATGGCGGCGTGCTCTTCTGCCACTGAGCGCGGAACCAGGCTTCGATGTCCGGCGCCCGCAACAGGAGAGTGGATTCCAGCCGCAGCAGCGGGCCGGTCTGCGCGGTGACAAGCTGGGGTACGGGACTGTTCATGGGCGTTCTCGGAGACGGCGGGCATGGTAGCGCAAGGAGCTGCACAAGTTGTGGCCATATAGGCAGCCTTCAAGGACTGTGTTACAAATCAACCTGATAAAACCAGCGATTACGGCATTACGGGGAGGCAGAGTGTCGCAAGAGAACAAGAGCGCGGCCAAGGTCATGGTCATCGACGACAGCCAGACCATCCGGCGCACCGCGGAGACGCTGCTGGCGCGCGAAGGCTATACGGTTATCACCGCGCAGGATGGCTTCGAGGCGCTGGGCAAGATCGCCGACCAGCAGCCGGACATCATCTTCATCGACATCATGATGCCGCGTCTCGACGGCTACCAAGCCTGTGCGCTGATCAAGGGCAATCCGCGCTTCGCGAAAACGCCCGTCATCATGCTGTCCTCCAAAGACGGACTGTTCGATCGTGCGCGCGGCCGCATCGTCGGGTCGGATGAATATCTGACCAAACCGTTTACCAAGGATGAACTGGTCGGCGCGGTGCGCGCGCATGTCAAGAAGTAAGCCACGCAGGGACGCGGATGAATTCCGAATTCAGAACGCTGCGCGACGATCCGTTTGAACTGCTGCTGCGTCTGGAGACGCTGCTGCGTTCGGCACGAACGGATACCACAGCCGGAACGGCGCAGGGCTGGGCCGGTCTGGGTTTCCGCCTCGGCGAAACCTGGCTGGCGGCGCCGCGCGAGGACGTGCGCGAAGTGATCGCACCGCCGCGGCTGACGCGCGTGCCCAATGCGCGGCCCTGGATGCTCGGCGTCGCCAATGTGCGCGGCGCGCTGCTGGGCGTCATCGACCTGCACCAGTTTCTCGGCTCCACCGCGGCCGTCGAGCAGCGCACGCAGCGGCTGCTGGTGTTCAACTCCGAACGCACTCCCGTGGGCATCCTGGTTGATGAAATCGTCGGCCACCGCCAGTTCACGCTCAGCGAGCAGCGCAGCAGCATTCCCGACGATGCGGGCGCATTCGCGCCTTACCTGCTGGGTGGCTTCGTGCGCGACGGCCAGCCCTGGCTGGCTTTCAGCCTGCACAAGCTGGCGATGTCGGACGCGTTCAAGCACGCCGGCCTATGAACGACAGACTGCTGCTCTCCAATATCAATTCGCTGCACTGGGTGCGCGGCGAACTCGAGCAGAGCTTGGTGCGTGTGCGCGGCCTGATCGAGCATTACATCGACAGTTCCAGCGACTCACTGACGCTGCAACAGGCTGTGGCCGAACTGCAGACGGTGCGCGGCACCCTGCACATGATCCAGCGCCATGGCGCCGCAATCGCCACCGAGGAAATGAGCCAGACGCTGCTGGACCTGCTGTATGCGCGGGTCAAGGAAGTCGAAGTGGCTTACTCGACCCTGCTCGGTGCCACGGTGTTGCTGGCCGACTATATCGGCGCGCTGGCCGAGGGCATGGATGACAGCGCACTGGTTTTGCAGCCCGTGATCAACGAATTGCGGCTTGCGCGCGGCCAGGCTGTGGTCACCGAAACGGATTTGTTTGTTATTCAAATGAAGGCGGTGGGCCTGGCCCTGCCTGCGGCCGAGACGCTCGATGGGGCAGATGCTCAGAAAGAGGCACGAAAACTGCTGCTGGTTTTCCAGACCTCGCTGCTGCACTGGCTGAAGAATGATGCCGAAGCGGCCAACGGCCTGGCGCGCATGGGCAAGATCGCGGTGCGGATCGAAGGCCACACTCAGGAACCTCGCATGCGCCAGCTCTGGCGCACGCTGGCGGCGGTGGTCGAAGCCCTGCTGACGCGCACGCTGGAAGAATCACTCGACCTCAAGCGGCTGGTCGGCGCGGCTGCGCAGGAGATCAGGCTGCTGGCACAGGGCGGAGAGGACGCCGCGGTCCCGAAACTTGGCGATCTCGCCTGGCAACTGCTGTTTTTTGCCGGCCGGTCCCGCGGACAGGGGCCGCGCATCGCGGCCCTGCGTGAGCAGTTCCAGTTGCACAGCTATCTGCCCCCGGACTCACAGGTCTTGGAATGCCGTCGCCGCATCCGTGGGCCCAACACCAGCCTGCTGCTGCGGGTATCCGAGGAGATCCATCGCGATTTCACCGAGGTCAAGGATCAGATCGATCTGGTCGTCCGGGGCGGCGGCAAGGCGGGCGCCGGGCTGGTCAGTGCGCGCGAACGCCTGTCACGGATTGCCGCCACGCTGGCCACGCTGGGGCTGCCGGTACTGCAGCGCGTGATCAACAATCAGGTCAGGCTGATCGAGAGCCTGGGGGATGCCGGCGCCGGCAGCGCATTGTGGATGGACGTGGCCATGTCTATCCTGCGGGTCGAGCATAGTCTGGATGATGCCCTGTTCCACCAGTTGCAATTCGATGCCGGAGCGAAGGCGCGGCCGCCGGAACTGGAAGATTCGGTTCCGCACAGCCGCGATCTTGCCGAAAGCCGCGCTGCACTGCTGCGCGAAGCCATGGTCAATCTCGCGCGCTTCAAAACCTCGACGGATGCGTATGTGCGCGGCGTCGAGAACGCAATAGCGGCGGAAGCCCCGCGGCTGTTGACGGAAATCAGTTCGGCGTTCCATATCCTGCAGATCGAGCGCGCCTCCACCTTGGTCGCACAGCTGGAGCGCTATGTGCGCAGCGCGGGTTTTGCCGAGGTGCGCACGAACCGCGAGCGCGCCGATCGCTTTGCCGATGCCGTGGCGCTGGTCGAGTATTACCTTGAAGATGCTGGGCGCGGCGGTATTGCGCAGGCCGAATCGCTGCTGGATCGTCTCGCCGGATACGTCGAGGAACTGGAAATCTCCGAGGAACCCGCGGCGGCCGTCGAAGCCCAGGTTGCGGAAATCCTTGGGACGGAACCGCAGGCTGTGCTGCCGCCGGAAGCGTTCACCGCGCCTGAGGAGCCGGTGCCGTCATCTCC
>JBOICL010000336.1:0-3564 GCA_050740055.1 Stenotrophobium sp. | reverse complement strand
CAAAGAATTGATCAGCGTTCATTGGCTGCAGCAGGGATGAAAGCGTGAACCCGCTGTTTTTCGTATATGGCTGCGTAAACTCGGGTGCGGAGTTTTTCAAGGCAGTTGCGGTTTTCATGGTGCTCCTCCGGGCTTATCGGTGCCGTTATTCTTCTCACACACTGCTTTTAATGCAGTTGACTGCAAATTCGGGCGAAAAACCATCCCACGAACGTGGTGTTTTTTAGGCTAGGAGCCACTCGAATTGTGATGCGTGTCACATAACGTAGGAAGTTCGGGAATGGACGAGGTGCATTCTTCGGCGCAGTCCAATGAAAGGCCGGAAGCCCCAAGAAGATTTGCCGGACAAAAATTACGAAGCCGGACTTCCTGTTTAAGTTCAGCTTTACTCGCCTTGCGAACAATCTTCTATTGTCGAAGATTGGCAGCCTTTGCGCGGCGTCACGCGCCAGTGCAGTTCAGGCCCAGGCGCGTCGCGATGTTGGCTGCCTCTGCCCTCGTGGATATTGCGAACTTGGCGTAGATGTTCCTGGTGTGGCCGTGAGCAGTGTGAAAGCTGATACCCAACCGTTCGGCCACCTCTTCGATTGTTAGTCCCGCGCCGAGCAGTCCGAGTACCTTGAGTTCTTTTCGCGTGAGATGGCCGGAGTGGTGGCAGGCTGTATCCGTAGAAAAATAGTGCATGACCTTCTCTGCAATTTTCGGCGACAGCGTAAGCTCGCCGTTCATCGCCGCGAGTAGATGCCGGCTCAGATTTTCCTGCCGCTCATCGTGCAGTAAATAGCCGCAAGCGCCGGCCCGCAGGGCGGAGAAGATATGGCCTGCGTCGTCGAACACCGATACCACCAGGACCTTCGTGGCGGGGAGCACCGCATGCGATTGCGCGATCAGTTCCAGACCCGAGCCGTCCGGCAGGTGCAGCTTGGTCAGGATCATTTGCGGAACCGAGTTCAGTTGAGCAAGGCCACCACGCAACGTCTCAACGTGAGAGATACGGGCGCCTTCAAAAACGCACTCGCATGCCCTCCGGAGTGGTGCGTTGCTGTCGGCAAAACGCCCGACAATCAGTGCGTGGCACGAATTCATCGGCGGGCTCCGACCGTTGATGCCTGGAGTGGACGGATGCGCAAACATCGCCGACGCGGCTCAATCCTGCGGGGGGGGGGGGATTGCAAACAGCCAGTGGTACGGTACATCGAGAGATGCGAAAACCAATTCGAATCTGGCGATACACATGGTCATGGCCGCCCCCTTTTTTTGCGCTAGCGAGAGACATCCTGCCGACAAATGCCGCAGTCGCAGCGGAATCATGGCATAAAACAATTCCGCAGAATCCCAACGCTGTGATCCGCCCGCTATAACCGCGTGTGCGATGCGCGCCCTACTGTCTTAGCCGCCACCCGCTCTCTGGGTGTTCGCAGAAAATATTGTTTTAATACATTTATCAATATTTAATTAGTTAAATATTTTAAAACACGTTATGTCGCTGATTTATCTGGAGCGGGTGCGCCTGATTTAGGCGGATCGGGCAGATGTTTCACATGCAGGTCCATCTGCGGATACGGCATGTTGATGCCCTCGCGGTCGAAGCGCAGCTTGATCGTTTCCAGCAGCTTGGCGCGCACGCTCTGGTAGTCCGGGGTCTTGGCCCATCCCCAGACGTTGAAGTCGACGGAACTGGCGCTGAGGTCCTTCACTTCGACCAGCGGTGCCGGGTCCTTGAGCACCTGCTTTTCGCTGTCGAGGATTTCCAGCAGCACCTGTTTGGCCAGCCGCAGGTCTGCCTCGTAGCCGATGTTGATCACCAGTTGGATGCGGCGCAGCTGGCGCGTCGAGAAGTTGATGATGGTGTTGGTAGTGATGCTGGAATTGGGCACCACGACTTCGCGGTTGTCGGAGGTGCGCAGGCGCGTATGCACGATCTTGATTTCCTCGACGACGCCTTGGATAGCGGTGCCCACCTCGACGAAATCGCCCTTCTTGAACGGCCGGAAAATGATCAGGATCACGCCCGCTGCGAACGAGGACAGTTGCTGCTGCAGCGACAGGCCGATGGCCAGCGCCGCGCCGCCGAGCACCGCCGCCGCCGAGGTGGTGTCCACCCCGAGTTCGTGCAGGGACGAGATCACGACGATGGTCAGCGCCAGGCCGTAGAGCACATTGCCGAGGAAATCCGCCAGCGTTTCGTCCATGCGCCCGCGCTGCATGGCCATGCGCACGAGTTTGATCAGCCATTCCGCTATCCATTTGCCGATCAGGAAAATCGCGATGGCGGCGATCAGTTGGCCAAGCATGGGCAGGACCACGCCGGTCATGTGATCCACAGCATGCAGCTTCTCAAGCCAATCTTTCATCGGGCGTCTCTGTCGGTAATGAAGCGCGCGTAGTGTAAGAATAGGCGCAGCGCTTGCAAGCGGAAGTTTCCATGAACGGCAAAGAATTGCTTCCCCGATGGCTCGCGGCCAATGGCCTGGAATTCGCTTATCTCGATGCCGGACAGGGGCCGCTGGTGCTGTGCCTGCACGGATTTCCCGATACCGCGTGGAGTTTCGTGCCGCTGCTGCACGCGCTGGCCGACGCCGGGTATCGCGCGGTTGCACCGTTCACGCGCGGCTACGCGCCGAGCAGTCTGGCACCCGACAACGACTATCGCACCACCACGCTGGCGCGCGACGCCGTCGCCCTGATCGAGGCATTCGGCGAGGAGCGGGCGTTCATTGTCGGTCACGACTGGGGTGCCGCCACGGCCTATATCGCGGCCACGCAATACCCGGATCGCGTGCGTGGCATCGTCACCGCCGCCGTGCCGCATCTGCGGCGCTTCCTGCTGCACCCCACGCCCGCGCAGCTGTTCCGTTCCCGCTACATGGGGTTTTTCCAGGTGCGCGGCGTGGCCGAGCGGCGCGTGACGGTGGACGATTTCCACTGGCTGCGCCGGCTGATCCGGCGCTGGTCGCCGGACTGGAAATTCGGCGAAGCCGAATTCGCGCCGCTCAAGGCCGCGTTTTCAGATCCGCAGCGGTTGACTGCCGCGCTCAGTTATTACCGCGCCCTGCCGGCCACGCTGGCCAGCCGCGAGGGACTCGGCCTGTTCGCACGCAAGTTGCCTGTACCGGCGCGTGTGATCCGTGGCGCGGACGATGGCTGCATCGGCGCGAAGATGTTCGAGAACCAGGACTACTGTTTCGGCGCGGGCTACGAGCTGGTGACGATGAAGGGCGCGGGGCATTTCATGCACTGCGAGAAGCCCGAGTTGTTCGCCGCATCCGTGCTGGAGTTTCTTGAGCGGAACGCCTGAATGGCGTCAGGGTTCCACAAGCACCGCAAGCTGCAAACCGCTATACTACGCGCCGTTTGTAGCGGCGCATCCCGGTTGGCGCCACGAGAATCCGGCCTTTAAGGCCTTCTCCAAGCGCAAACCATCGCGGATCAAGCGTCTCCCCGATTTTCTCTTAACTTGCTGCCTGAACCGGTCCCTGCTGATGTGGGGCCAGGCGCGTTCAGGAGCACACATGTCATTTTCAAATCTCGGCCTTTCCGAAGGCCTGCTGCAAGCCGTGGCCA
>JBOICL010000335.1:0-4093 GCA_050740055.1 Stenotrophobium sp. | reverse complement strand
TTTCGAGACTCGCCACCGACATTCCGCTCACTTATTCGCGTCCTCCTCGCCGTGAATTGCAGTACCTATGTGTCAAGCGCGCGTTCGCCGGTATTGTTAGTCCGCCTCGCCAGTAGTGCGCAACGTGGTCCACGGCTGCATCTTCTATTGAGCTTTCCATAAAACATGACAACTAGTGATGTCATCGTGCAAAATATCTCCACGGGGTTGATTGAGGAGATGCGCGATGGTCAAGAAACGACTGGACGATGCAACGCGGCGGCGAATACGGGCAGGCCGGATGCTGTTGTCCGGCAAGCGACCTGCGGAAGTCGCGGTAGCGGTGGGAGTGGCGCGACAGACCGTGTACACCTGGAAGGGCTTGCTGGATGAAAGCGGCATTGACGCTCTGCGTGCGGTTCCTGGCCGGGGACGCCCGGCCAAACTGGGGGAAAGTGAGTTCGCGAATTTACGCCGTGCCTTGCTGCAAAGCCCGACCGAGCATGGGTTTGGCACGGAGTTGTGGACCCTCAAGCGCGTGGGGGTTCTCATCAAACGAATGCATGGCGTGCAGTACGGCCAGACCCAGATCTGGCGCATTCTGGGTTCTCTGGGATTCAGCCCCCAGAAGCCGGAGAAGCGGGCGCTGGAGCGCAACGAAAAGTCCGTGCGCCGATGGAAACGCAGCACGTGGCCTGCGCTTAAAAAAAAGCCCAGCGCGAAGGCCGCCTGATCGTCTTTATCGACGAATCCGGAATCAGCGAGCGCCCTACGCGGGTACGCACTTGGGCCTTGAAAGGGCAAACCCCTGTCATCCAGTTTCATTTCAACTGGAACCATGTCTCGGTCATGGCCGGACTCAGCCGCAGCCACTGTGTTTTCCGGCTTTATCCGGGCAGCGTCAAGAAAGAGCAGGTCGTCGAGTTTCTCAAGGCGCTCAACCGACATCTGCGACAGCCACTGCTGGTGATCTGGGACGGCGCCCGGCCGCATCACTCCAAACTGGTTCGGGACTATCTGGATTCGATCAATGGACAGATTCAAGTCGCTTTCCTGCCGCCGTACTGCCCAGAACTGAATCCGGTCGAGTACCTGTGGGCTTGGCTCAAGCGCCATGCAATGGCCAACTACTGCCCCAACACCCTCGGCGAATTGCGCAACACCGCCCGCAACCGCCTCAAAAGTGCACAGCGCAGACCGTCGATCATCAGTGCGTGTTGGTCTCAGGCTTCGTTGTGGTGATGTCATGATTTATGAAAAGATCAATAATCTCTTTCCACACAGCGATACAATTCACTTCGATCATTGCATTCTACGAGTTAGAAATCGAGAATAATGTCTCCGCTGGTAATGAACACCGCAGCTTCGACGAACACAAGCAGAATACCGCCCATTGCTGTGAGCGTGTGCCAATAGCTGTATTGCCAGATCGCCGGCGATACTTCAGTGCAACTTCCATGTGCGCACAAAAAGTGGTGACCAGCCTGGACGTAGCCGTTAAGAGCATCGCCACCAAAATACAGGCTCCCCGCTATAAACGCATAGAAATTTATAAGCGCAAGAACAGCGGTGGGGTACATAATCCATTTGGATCGCTTGGACTGACTCCGAATTCTTGCGCTGGTTTTCATTAGCGTCTAACGGGGGCTAGGCATTGATCCGACATGCAACACTGCGTTCCGACAGCGATCTCAAGCAAGATCGACAAACGGCGTTTGATCTTGCGCAAGACGATACCGGCAAACGCGCCGTGCGTTACTCGTTGACGTGAACAGAGCAATTCTTTGTCAGGCCAACAGACGGTCATATTCAGCATGCGTGCCGATCCAGAACCAGATGAATCCGCCGGCTTCTTCGATAGCAAGCGCGCGATATTGGCTACCCACTCTGGCTGACCAGAATTCGCCAACCTTCTTGAATCGCAATGATGGGTGACGCGGGTTATCTTTGAGTAAAGCGAAACCTTTGTCTGCGGCCTGCTGTACTTCCTCTGGCAATTTCCGGTAGCAAGTCCAGAAGTCGCGAGTCGCATGATGGCTCAAAGCGGCTGGGTCCGGCCCGCTGCATGGTCGGCTCGCGCCTTGCGCGCGAGGCCATCAAGCCTGCCCGCTTTTACATCCTTCTCAAGCTGGCGGTCCCACGCATCCCACTCATGTTCCATGAACCAGTCCCGGAACTGTGCGAATTCCTTGGGACTCAGTTTTTGCACCTGCTGCTCGATGGTTTCTACGGCGGTCATGATCGTGATCCAAGTCCAGATGCCGGAAGTTTAGCATCCGGACTTCGGCGGACCGAACGCAAACCGATAAGCACATCAAGGTCACCCGCTGTCATGGATAGAGCAATTCTTTCTGTTATTAAATATATACTTAATGTATTTTTAGTAAATACTTACAAACAGTCTCCGTAGGGGAAACAAGGCGAGCGGGTAGTAATGACATTGGCGTGAACGCGGCATTTTGCGGCACGGCAGAGGCGGAAGCATTCCGCACCTGTGGCGCGGCCCCCTCTCCCGGCCTCTCTCCCAAAGCGGGAGAGAGAAGTTGTCATCAGCCCAGATACGCCTGTCCGCCATAGATGGCGATGCTCTGGCCGTTGATGTAGCGGCAGTCGTCCGAACACAGGCTGACGACGAAGCGGCCGATGTCCTGCTCGCAGTCGCCGACGCGCTGCA
Source organism: Stenotrophobium sp. (assembly GCA_050740055.1). Taxonomy (GTDB): domain Bacteria; phylum Pseudomonadota; class Gammaproteobacteria; order Nevskiales; family Nevskiaceae; genus Stenotrophobium. The sequence goes on along the minus strand of JBOICL010000335.1, from coordinate 1,440 downwards.
TCGGCACGGTGGCGATGAAGGCGGCGGCTTCCTGCGGGCGCTCGCGCGTCCACCACGCCATGCCCGGCGAGTTGGCCAGCGGCAGAATGGCGTTGGTGCGGATGCCGTCCCTGCCCCACTCGCCGGCCGCGGCGCGGGTCAGCGAGCGGATCGCTTCCTTGACCGCTGCGTAGTCGCCATAGCCGCTCATGTCCCAGCGCATCGCGGCGGGTGAGGCGAGGTTGACGATGCAGCCGCCGCCCTTGAGATGCGGATAGCACAGCTTCATCAGGCGGAAGGTGGCGAGCGGGCCGGATTCCCAGCCTGCGGTGAAGGCTGCGTCGGTGACGGCGTTCAGCGGGCCGAGCGGCACTTCCTGCGCGTTGTTGACCAGGATGTTGAGGCCACCGAGCCGCTGCACCGTCTGCTCGACACAGCGTTCGAGCGACGCAACATCCTTCACGTCGCATTCCAGCGCCAGCGCCTTGCCGCCGCGCTTATCGATTTCGGCGGCGGTGTGTTCGAGCTTGTTCAGTGTGCGGCCGGTCACGGCGACGACGGCGCCCTCGGCCGCCAGCGCGTAGGCGATGCCTTGCCCTACACCCTGACCGGCACCAGTGACCAGCGCGACCTTGTTTTTCAGTCTCTGCATGCGGATTCTCGTTAAAGGGCTATACGGCCAGTCTGCTGCCCTGGAAAAACGCCTACCTGATGCGCTTGGAGTAGGCCGCTCAATTCGCCGCGAGGCCGTGGCGAACGCCGAACATGCGGTGCCTGCCGTCCAGCCCTTTCAACTCGGCTTCCCTGCCTGCGTCGAAGGTGAATTCCCCGGTATCAGCAAGCTGCCGGTGAACGGCTTCCGACACCAGGGTCTCGCCGCCGCCGGCCTGCGCGGCGATGCGCGCGGCGAGAATCACCGTGAGGCCGAAAAAGCGCTCGCCTTCCTTGATCGGCTTGCCGGTGTGCAGGCCGATGCGCACGCGGATCGGACGGTCCGCATGCCCGACGCTGTAGGCGGCGCAATCGCGCTGGATGGCGCAGGCGCAGCGCAGGGCCTGAGCCACGTCGGGGAAGGCGAGCAGGAAGCCATCGCCCTGAAGCTCGACTTCCTTGCCGCCGTGCGCCTTCACCGCCTGCCGCACGATGCAGTTGTGCACCTTGATGACCTCGTGCGCCTCGCGGTCGCCGAGACGCTGCGTCATTGCGGTGAATCCCTCCATGTCGCTGAACACGATCGTCACGGTGCCGTCCACCGCGGTCGCGGCGCTGAAATCCGGCTTGCGCTGCTCGACCGCGGCAATCACTGCATCGAGCGATGACCGGACGACGCGCTTGGCGATGCCTTCGGCCTCGTTGCGCAGGGTCAACGCCAGATCGGTGAGCATCTGCGCGACGCTGGTGTCTCCGTTGGCTGATGCGCCCTGCGCGCGGAACTGGCCCACGAGGCGGGCGAGTCCGGGC
>JBOICL010000334.1:0-1651 GCA_050740055.1 Stenotrophobium sp. | reverse complement strand
GCTTCACCTGGCGGTAGTCCCACCAGGTGAAGCTCTGCGGCGGCTGTGGGAACAGACGGAAGCTGTCCTTGAGACCCAGCGCCAGCAGTTTGCGAAACGCCTCGCGCTCCGGTTCGCTGCACAGGATCTTGCCTTCCCAGATCGCCGGATCGTGGGTGTCCTCCGGCGCGGGCGCGATGTTGAAATCACCCATCAGCGCCAGGCGCGGATGCGCAGCGGTTTCGGCGGCGAGGTAATCGTGTAGCGCCGCCAGCCAGCGCAGCTTGTAAGCGTATTTCTCGGTGCCCAGGTCCTGCCCGTTGACCACGTAGACGTTGACCACGCGCACGCCGTTCACGGTGGCGGCGATCACGCGCTTCTGCTCGTCAGCGAAACCGGGCATGTCGCGGCTCACGTCGCGCAGTTCGTGCCGCGAAATCAGCGCTACGCCGTTGTAGGTTTTCTGCCCATTGCTGACCGCGCGGTAGCCCGCTGCTTCAAGCTCGGCGTGCGGGAACAGGTCGTCGGTGCATTTGAGTTCCTGCAGGCCGACCACATCCGGCTGCGCTGCTTTCAGCCAGTCGAGCAGGTGCGGCAGGCGCACGCGCAGGGAGTTGACGTTCCAGGTGGCGATCTTGAAGTCGGTCATGGGCGGCGGTTACCGGGCTTGATGTTGGGGCAGGGCTGGCGCAGGGTGTTGTAACAAGCGCCCGCCGCGAGCGTCTAGCGGGTGCATGCACAAAACGGAGCTACAGATGCGTGGATTCATTATCGCCCAATCGCGGGCACTGCTTGGGGTGACTGTGACGCTGGACTGGTTCGCGCCGCTGCTGGTGCGCTTGGTGTTCGGCTATTTCTGGCTCGAAACCGGCCTGGGCAAGCTGCAAAACATCGACACCTTCACCGGACGCTTCATGAACTGGGGCGTGCCGTTTCCCGCCTTCAGCGCCACGCTTTCCGGCTGCACGGACCTGATCGGCGGCGGACTGCTGATGCTGGGCCTGTTCACGCGGCTCGCTACCATCCCGATGATCGTCAACATGATCGTCGCCATCAGCCTGGTGCAGATCAATAACGTCCACGGCCTAGACGATTTCGTCGAACTCGACGAAGTGGTTTACGCGCTCATGCTGTTCTGGCTGACCATGGCCGGTCCGGGTCGCGTCAGCCTCGATCATCTCCTGCGCCGCGCATTTTTCCGCAACGCGCCCTATGCGGCGGCGTCCAGCAACCCGGCCTGACGCAGCAGCGGCTCGATGCGCGGCTTGCGGCCGCGGAATTCGATGAACAGGTCCATCGCCTCGCGCGAACCGCCCTGCGCCAGCACCGTGTCGCGGAAGCGCTGGCCGGTTTCCGCGGCGAAATGGCTTTCCTCGAACGCCGCATAGGCGTCGGCGGACAGTACCTCGGCCCACTTGTAGCTGTAATAGCCCGCCGCGTAGCCGCCCGCGAAGATGTGCGAGAACTGGTTCGCGAAGCGGTTGTAAGCGGGCACCGAATACACCGCGATCAGGCGGCGCACCTCGTCCAGCGTGGCCTGGATGTCGTCGCGCTCCGGGTCGAAGCCGTGGTGCAGGCGCATGTCGAACATCGCGAACTCGAGCTGACGCACGAACTGCATCCCGCTCTGGAAGTTCTTGGCGGCGCGCATGCGCTCGAAGAGCGCCCGCGG
>JBOICL010000333.1:0-2333 GCA_050740055.1 Stenotrophobium sp. | reverse complement strand
GGATATTCTGCCGCTGACCTTTATTTTCCCGCTGCTGGGTTTCGTCCTGCTGGCCTTCACGCGCGGGCGCATGACGGAAAATGCCGCGGCGGTGATTGGCGTGGGCACGGTCGGCTTGTCTGCACTGGTCACACTGGCGCTGGCCGTGCAATTCCTGGACCATCCACCGGCCGGCGGCGCGTACACACTGGTGCTGTGGACCTGGATGAATGTTGCGGGCTTTACACCGCAGTTCGCGTTGCGGCTGGATCAACTGTCGCTGGTGATGATGTCGGTGATCACCGGCGTCGGATTTTTCATACACCTGTTCGCGTCCTGGTACATGCGCGGCGATGACGGCTATCCGCGCTTCTTCTCCTACATGAATCTGTTTATCGCCAGCATGCTGTTCCTGGTGCTTGGCGATAATCTACTGTTCCTGTATTTCGGCTGGGAAGGCGTCGGTCTTTCTTCCTACCTGCTGATCGGCTTCTGGTACAAGGACCCCGCCAATGGCTTGGCTGCGCGCAAGGCCTTCGTGGTCACGCGCGTCGGCGACACCTTCATGGCCATCGGCCTGTTCCTGCTGTTCCGAGAACTGGGCACGCTAAACATCCAGGATCTGATGCTGCGCGCGTCGGCGGTCTGGCCGCAGGGATCGGAAACGCTGACCATCATCGCGCTGCTGCTGCTCGGCGGCGCGGTCGGCAAGTCGGCGCAGCTGCCCCTGCAAACCTGGCTGCCGGACGCGATGGCAGGCCCGACGCCGGTCTCTGCGCTGATCCATGCGGCGACCATGGTGACCGCGGGCGTTTACCTGATTGCACGCACGCACGTGCTGTTTGAGCTGTCGCCCTTCGCGCTGGAATGCGTGGGCTGGGTCGGCGCGCTCACTGCGCTGCTGGCCGGGTTCACGGCGCTGACGCAGACGGACATCAAGAAAATCCTGGCCTACTCGACCATGTCGCAGATCGGCTACATGTTCCTCGCGCTGGGCGCGGGCGCCTGGCAGCCGGCGATTTTCCACCTGATGACGCACGCCTTCTTCAAGGCGCTGCTGTTCCTTGCTGCGGGCTCGGTGATTCTCGCCATGCACCATGAGCAGGACATCTTCAAGATGGGCGGCCTGCGCAAGCAGATTCCCCTGACGTTCTGGTGCTTCCTCATCGGCAGCCTGGCGCTGGTGGCGTTCCCCGGCACCGCCGGATTTTTCAGCAAGGACGAAATCCTGTTCCAGGCCTATGCCAACGGGCACATGGGTCTGTACTGGGCGGGCCTGTTCGGTGCTTTCCTCACCGCGATCTACACCTTCCGCATGATCTTCATCGCCTTCTTCGGCGAGGCGCACCACGAGGCGCATCAAGGACACGGACTGGATCACTCGCTGCCGCTGATCGTGCTGGCGGCGCTTGCGCTGGTTGGCGGTCTGATCCACCTGCCGCTGTCAGGCGTGCTGCCGGAAGCGCATATCTCCGATGCGATGGAGCACATGAAATACACGCTGGAGGCGGCGTCCGTGATCGTCTCCCTGTCCGGCATCGCGGTCGCCTGGTTCTTCTTCCACAAGAACCGCGAACTGGCGGCGTCGATCAAGAACTCCGCGGCGGGCTCACTGCTGTTCCGCTATTGGGGCTCCGCCTGGGGTTTCGACTGGCTGTATGACCGACTGTTCGTGCGGCCCTACCTGTGGTTCGTGGATGTGAACAATGCGGATGGTGTTGATGTGCTCGTCGCCAAAATACCGGGCGTGTTCCAGCGCATGAACGGATTTCTGAGCGGCACGCAGACCGGCAAGCTGCGCTGGTACGCAGCCGGCATGGGCATTGGCGCCTGTCTGGTGATCGCCCTGGTGGTCCTCCTATGATCCTGGTCTGGTTGATCCTGTTGCCTTTCATCGGCGGCTTGTTGTGCTGGCTCGGCGAACGCGTGATGGGCGTGAAGTTCCCGCGCTGGGTCGCGCTGTTCACCATGCTGCTGGCGCTGGGGCTGTCGATCATGCTTTGGGTGCAAGGCGATTACTCGCTGGCGCATCTGGGCGGCGCGCATCCGCAGTGGACGGTGGAATACCGGATCGACTGGATACCGCGCTTCGGTATTTCCTTCCACCTCGGACTGGACGGCCTGTCACTGCTGCTGGTCGTGCTGACCAACATCCTCGGCGTGATGGCGGTCGGCTGCTCGTGGAAGGAGATCACCGACAAGGTCGGTTTCTTCCATCTCAATCTGTTGTGGAATCTCGGCGGCGTGGTCGGCGTGTTCCTTGCGCTCGACATGTTCCTGTTTTTCTTCCTGTGGGAAATGATGCTGGTGCCGATGTACTTCCTGATCGCGCTGTGGGGCCACAACACCCCCGG
>JBOICL010000332.1:0-5726 GCA_050740055.1 Stenotrophobium sp. | reverse complement strand
CGACGAACAGGCGAGCGACACCGGCTGGCGCGACTTCATGTCGCGTTCCGATGAATCGCATACCGAAATCGTGATGGCCCGCGCCGCCGCCGTGCAGCCCGGCGACCGCATGGACATCCTCTTCACTTCCGGGACCACCGGCCTGCCCAAGGGCGTCGTGACCACGCATCAGCAAAATCTGCGCGTGATCGCGGACTGGTCAAAGGCCGTCGGTCTGATACCGGAAGACCAGTACCTGGTCGCGAATCCGTTTTTCCATTCCTTCGGCTACAAGGTCGGCTGGCTAGGCGGCCTACTCGCCGGCTGCACCGTGCTGCCGCACGCGGTGTTCGATGCTGGCGCAATCCTCAAGCGCATTGCGCGCGAACACATTTCGGTGCTGCCTGGCCCGCCGACGCTGTTCATCTCGCTGCTCAACGATCCTGCGCGCGCAAGCGCCGATCTCTCCTCGCTGCGCGCGACCATCACCGGCGCCGCCGCGATTGCGCCGAGCCTGATCGAGCGCATCCGCGCGGAACTGGGCTTCAAGGTCGTGCTCACCGGATATGGTCTTACCGAAACCTGCGGCGTGGTGTCGCTATGCGAAGCCGGCGACGACGCAGAGACCATCGCGCTCACCAGCGGCAAGGCAATTCCCGGCCTCGAGCTGCGCTGCGTCGATGGCGACGGCAAGCCTGTTCCGGCAGGCGAAGCCGGCGAGATCGTGGTGCGCGGCTACAACGTCATGCAAGGCTATCTCGACGACGAGGCGGAAACCCGCAAAGCGATAGACGCCGACGGCTGGCTGCACACCGGTGACATCGGCATTCTCGACGCGCGCGGTTATCTGCGCATCACCGACCGACTCAAGGACATGTACATCACCGGCGGCTTCAACTGTTACCCCGCCGAGATCGAGCGCATCGTCGCCGCGCATCCGGCAGTCGCGCAGGTTGCGGTGATCGGCGTGCCGGACGAGCGCCAAGGCGAGGTCGGCAAGGCTTACGTCGTCGCACGTCCGGGCCAACAGATTGCCGAAAAGGACTTCATCGCCTGGTGCCGCGAGCACATGGCCAACTACAAGGTGCCGCGTCACGTCGAGATGGTCACTGCCCTGCCGGCCAATGCGTCGGGCAAGGTGCTGAAATTCGAGCTGCGCAAGGCTGCGGCGGCGGATAAGCCTTGCGCCAAGTAGTTTAGACGTTAAAATGTCTTAACGTTATAGCAACTTGACAACTGGCATGGAAACAACGACCCGGGCAACAGTCTATCTGGACAGCGCCGTGCACAAGGCGCTGCGGCTCAAGGCTGCGACGACGCATCGCTCGATTTCTGAAATCGTCGGCGACGCCGTGCGCGTGGCGCTGCGCGAAGATCACGATGATCTTGCCGCCTTCGACCAGCGCGCCAAGGAAAAAACCCTGAGCTACGAAGAATTGCTGAAGAAGCTCAAGGCCGATGACAGTCTATGAACTGCGGTTCAAAGCTTCTGTCGCGAAGGACTTGCGCGGAATCCCCAAAGCCGACGTAGCCAAGATTCTGGCCAAAGCGCGCAGCTTAAGCACCGACCCGCGCCCTCCCGGTTCACAAAAGCTGGCAGGCGACGAACGCTACCGCATCCGGCAAGGTGATTACCGCATTCTTTACAGCATTTTCGATGCACTTGTCGTAGTCGAGGTCGTCAAAATCGTGCATCGCAAAGAGGTCTACCGCGACAGATAACCGCAACCCGCTTGCACCTGAACCGGCGGGCACTTCACTGAGCCGTAGGAGCAAAACACGCAGCAATCGCCCGGCCTGGGTTTAAGCATGGCCTTGCAGTTCCTGCATTCATAAAAAAACTGGCAGGCATCGGCGGGCATGGTTTCACTGCTCCGATGGCCGCACTGCGGGCAGATCAACTCCGACTGCGCTAGCACGGATCGCGGCTTGCACAGCGCGCAGCGGCGGCTTTCAACCATGTTCCAGACGGCGGACACGGCCAGACCCGCCAGGCCGAAATAGGCAATGACCGAGCCGGGACTGAAGTTGTAGACATACAACAGGGCCGCAGCGCTGGGCACTATCACCAGCAACGGGCCCCATTTCCGGTGCATCCGATAGGCCAGCGCTGCACCCGCCACGGCCAGCACCACAAAGACCTGCACCAGGTTGTTCAGGAACGCCTGATAAGGCGCCAGAGCGCCCAATCCAAGAGCCGCTCCCACGGATGCCAGCAGCGGCCAGCAACAGGGGCCGGCTACGGCAAGCGTGCCAATAAATGTTCCTGCCGCACCGATTTTTCCAGATGGTTTTTCATTGCACACAGCCTCGCGTTGCTCAATGGCACCACCCTACGCCCCGTAGGCAGGTACGGAGTCAAGCAGCGCTGTTCAGGGATGCGATCACAGGGCAGCCTTCATGCGGTTTACGTGCGGAACAGCGTTTCAGCACGTCCTGCAATACGCCTTCGATCCTGGCGAGGTCGGCGATCTTGCGTTGCACAAGGTCGAGTTTGCGATGGGCCAGTGCCTGCACATCGGGACAGGCGGCGCCCGAAAGTCTGAGCATGCCGGCAATATCGTCCAGGGAGAACCCGAGCTGCTGCGCTCTCTTGATGAATCTCAATCGTGCCAGATCGACTTCGGTATAAGTTCTGAATCCGGCATGGGGCTTTTGGGGCGTAGTCAGCAATCCCAAATGTTGGTAGTAGCGAACCGTTTCAACCCCGACACCGGCTGACTTTGCAAGCTGGCTAATGCGCATAAATATCGATCCGGATTTCTGGTGATTGACAGTTTATGGACAACAAAGCGAGTCGATTGTGCCGCGCAATCAGCCCGGCATGCCCCCACTCTCCTCATGTGATCGGACGATTTTTCAAACCCGTAAAGCTGGCAAGTTCGGGCAGTAAATTCAATTTGAGGGGTGGAGCATGAATCAACAGCTCAGGGGTGTTGTCGCCGTCGTCACCGGCGCATCACGCGGCGCGGGCAAGGGCATTGCGCAGGCGTTGGGTGCGGAAGGCGCGACGGTATACGTCACCGGCCGTTCGCAGAAGGAAGGCGACGCGCCACTGCCGGGCACGGTTTCCGCCACCGCTGAAGAAATCACACGGCTCGGCGGGCTGGGCATCGCGATTGCCTGTGATCATTCCGATGACAATCAGGTGGAGGCATTGTTCGCGCGCATCCGGCGCGATCACGGCCGCGTGGACATACTCGTCAACAACGCGACTTTCCTGCACGACGCGCTGATCGAGAAAGGCGGCTTCTGGGAAAAACCGCTGGAGCTGGTGGACATCCTCGATGTCGGCCTGCGTTCGGCCTATGTCGCGAGCTGGTACGCGGCACCGCTGATGGTCAAGAACAAGAATGGCCTGATCGCCTTCACTTCTTCGTTCGGCGCGAGCTGCTACATGCACGGCCCCGGCTACGGCGCGCAGAAGGTGGGCGTGGATAAATTCGCTAAGGACATGGCAGTGGACTTCAAGCCCTATAACGTCGCGGCGGTATCGATCTGGATGGGCATGCTCAGGACCGACCGCACCAAACGCGTGATGGATTCAGAGCCGCAGAAATACGCTGGCTTCTGGGACATCGCCGAAACACCCGAATTCACCGGCCACCTCATCAGCGCGATCTACCGCGATCCCAAGCGCGCCGAGAAATCCGGCCAAGTGCTGATCGGCGCGGAAGCAGCGCTGGACTACGGCCTCAAGGACATCGACGGCAAGCAGCCGCCCTCGCACCGCCCGATGCTCGGCGGCCCGACGCAGGCACACCCGGCAGTTGTCGAATAAATCGCGGTTTAACGATCAGGAAAAAACTTCATGCCCGTGACTACAGCCATTTGGCGCTTAGCGATTTCGTTGCTGATCGTGGCGCTGGCAGGCTGCGGCAGCTCGCAATCCGTGACCGCACCCAGCGCGCAGGCAACCGCGCTGCACCGCGACGGCCCGTGGATGGTCGATGCCGCCAACCGCGTGGTGCTGCTGCACGGCGTCAACGCGGTGTGGAAGACGGCGCCCTACTATCCGCCGGCGACCGCGCAAGGCATGACCGCCGCCGACGCCGATTTCCTCGCCGCCAACGGCTTCAACGTCGTGCGTCTCGGCGTGCTGTTCGGCGGCGTGATGCCGGCGCAGGGCATGATCGACAGCGGTTATCTCGACCAGATCGACCGCACGGTGCAACTGCTCGCCTCGCGCCACATCTGGGTGCTGCTGGATTTTCATCAGGACATGCTCAACGAAAAATATCAGGGCGAGGGATTTCCGCCCTGGGCAGTGGACGACGACGGCTTGCCCAACGACGCCACGCACGGCTTCCCACTCAACGAGTTCGTCAGCGTCACGCTCAACCACGTCTACGACAACCTGTGGGCGAACAAGAACAATATCTGGAAGTTTTACCGCGATGCCTGGGTCGCCGTGGCCACGCGCTGGCGCGACCAGCCCTATCTGCTGGGCTACGACATCTTCAACGAGCCCTGGCCCGGCACGCAGTGGCCGACCTGTTTTGAAATGGAATGCACGCTGTTCGACCCGACCCTACAGAACTTCCAGCAGAACGCGCTGGCCGGCATCCGCAGCGTGGACCCTGCGCACTTCGCATTCTTCGAGCCGCAGCAGTTGTTCGACTTCGGCGCGCCCAGCGGTTTCGGCGCGGTCAGCGATCCGGCGCTGGCACTGTCCTGGCATGACTACTGCTCGTCGACGCTGACGGCCTCGTCGGGCCTGCCGGTGGAGCTGCCCGACTGCTCGATCATCGAGCCGCGCACCATGGACAACGCCGCCGCGCAGATCGCCGCTCTGGGAGCGTCCTCGCTGATCACGGAATTCGGCGCCAGCGACGACCTCACCGACATCGCCCGCGTCGCACAGCTCGCCGATCAGCATCTGACCGGCTGGACTTACTGGGCCTACAAGACCTTCGGCGACGTCACCGGCTCCGGCTCCGCCGAAAGCCTGTTCACCAAAGACGGCGACTTCTCCACCCTCAAGCCGGCCAAGGCGGACATCCTGATCCGGCCCTATGCGCAGGCGATTGCGGGCATACCCACGTCGATGGCCTTCGATACCAGCAGCAAGGTATTCACCCTCAGCTACACACCGCGCGCGGCCACGGCGCCGACCGTAATCTTCGTGCCCGCGCGCCACTATCCCAAGGGCTACACGGTGAAAAACAGCGGCGGCGAGGTGACCTCGCCGGCGGATGCGTCGAGCCTTACCATCGTCAACGATACCGGCGCGGCGCAGGTTAGCGTCGAAATCGATCCCAGTTGAAGCACGCGCGCACGGGATTTTCCGTCGTGCTGGCCTCACCCGCTCTTGATCTCGGCAGCTTCATGTTCGTTATTATTTATAGTATATATATCTAATATATAAATAAATAAAAACATATTATCTACGGATAGCGCAAGAGCGGGTGGCCGTGGTTTGTTCAGCGGCGTTAATACTCCCAACGGTGTGCCTCAATAGTTGAAGAAAGTCATCACCGTACGACCGCCCTTTTTTTGACGAACTGTGACGAATTCATTGCCGCGCGATGTAGTTACCCCATCTACAAAGCAACCCTCCACTGGGTCAGTGGGAAGTATTTCGTATACGTGATACGCCGTTGAACAGAAGAAGAATGCTTTTACTCATAAGTCCGTAATATAGGAGACAGAAGGCGCTTTGAAGAATGAGCGGACGAGTTTTGGATTACGTTTCACGGCAGCCAATTCTGCTGCGATGCGCGGCCCCAGTTTTTCGCCGCGCAGCA
>JBOICL010000331.1:0-3023 GCA_050740055.1 Stenotrophobium sp. | reverse complement strand
GCTTGATGGTCTTGCTCTCTGCCAGCAGCATCATGTTGGCGGGCTTGATGTCGCGATGAATGATGCCGTTGCTGTGCGCATAGTCCAGCGCATCGGCGGCGTCGGCGACATATTTCAGCACCTCCGGCACCGGCAGGAGATTGTTCGGCTTGTTGTTGCTGGTGAGGTCGTGGCCCTTGATGAACTCCATCGCAATGTAGGCGAGGTCGTGCTCCTCGCCCGCATCGAAGATCTGCACGATGTTGGGATGATTCAGGCGGCCGGCGGTTTCCGCTTCGCGGAAGAAGCGTTCCTTCACACCTTGCAGTTCATCCGGTTCGAATTCCTGCGACAAGGCCATCGTCTTGATCGCCACCATGCGGCCGATCTTAGGATCCTTGCCCAGATAGACGATGCCCATCGCGCCCTTGCCGAGTTCTTTCTCCACCTGATAGCGGCCGAGCATGGGTTTTTCGAGCTGCTGAGTGGCGTCCAGCACCAGCGTGCCGCCGCCCGGATGACTCTGGCCGCCGCCGAGGATCACCGTCTCCGACATCTTCTTGGCGCGGTTCAGCTTCTGTTGTACGTCGCGGAAATCCTTGTTGCCCTCCGCGATGTGCTGATAGACCGATTCGGCCTTGTTGAACTGGCGCTTGCGCTCGAAGTCCAGCGCGAGGTTGTAGAGCAGGTCATGGAGCTTATCGTCCACCGGCTGCACGCGGCGAAATTTCTCGAAGGCCATATCCAGTTGGCCCTGGCCTTGGAATGCGAGGCCCAGCATCTTGTTTGACTCCGCGCCTTCCGCCTCGCTGCTCATCTTCAGACGTTCGGTGATGCGGAAGCGCTTGAGCAGCATGAAGGCATGGCCCAGCGCGAGGAAAACTGCCGGGACGATGAACTTGAACCACAGCGCCTGGTCCGCCAGCAGTAGATATTCGGACAGGACCAGCAGCACGATCAGTGCGACCGTGACGCCCGCCGCGACGCCCGCGCCAAGGCGCGGGACCGCCAAGCCGAGATAGCAGGCGAGCGCCAGCAGCAGCGCGATTTCGAGATAACCGGCCCAGGCGGGCCGCGTAAAAAAATCCTGTTGCAGAATGCTGGAGACGGTATGCGCGAGCACTACCGCCGGCGCCATCGCCGGTGAAACCGGGGTAGGGAAACTCACGCCGACGCCGCGCGCCGTGGCGCCGATGATGACCACCTTGTCCTTGTACTTACTGGCGGGGATTTTGCCGGTGAGGACATCGTAGAAGGAGTCCACCGGAAACGCCGGACGGCCATCGCGATCCGCGTAGTACTGTGTGTACATGCGCAGCGCGGGCGTGGTTTTGATGTTGATGCCGCCCATTGCAACGCCTTCGCCCAGGCGCACAGTGATGTCCTTGGGTGTGAGGTTCAGCGCCGCCGCCGCGAGCATCAGCGACATCGACGGATAGAACTGATCGTAATACTGAAGGACCAGCGGCTCGAAGCGCACCGCGCCGTCCACGTCCACGGTGGAGTTGAGAAAGCCGATGGCCTCGGCCGCACTGCCGAGTTCCGCTACCGGGAACTGCGCGGAGATCGTCGGCAGTGGGAGTTCGCCGTTCGCACGTGCGCCTACGCGATCCTGAATGTTGGTGAGCTGGTTCCTAAGCACGTAATCCGGCAACGGATGATCGGGCCGTCCTTCGGGGCGGCCAATATCGAAGGACATCGGCAGGATCACGTTGGCGGACTGGGTCAGCGCCTGACGAAGTGCGCTGTCGGCGGACAGGCGGCCTTGCGCGTCCTTGAGCTTGCTGCCCAGCGCATCGATCGCGGACTGGTACTGCGTGGCCAGCGCGGATTCGCGATAGGACTTGGCAATGCCGGCCGCAGTCCTGTTATGCCGGCCCATGTCGTCGAGCATGGCGCCGAAGGTCAGGATCTCGCCGGGGATCTGCTGCGTCAGCGGAGATTTGGCGAGCGTCGCGGCGACGTCATTGATAACCTGCAGGCCGGGGTCCTGTTCCGCTTCGGAATAGAACACGGTGTTGCCGATGACTTTCGCGCCACCTTCGCGCAGCTTGTCGATCATCTGCGCGTGCAGCGTGCGCGGCCACGGCCAGCGGCCGAGATTCTGGATCGACTGGTCGTCGATGGCGATGACCGCGATGCGGTTCGACGGCGTGCGGTCGCGGCCGCGAACGCCCATGTCGTAGGCCGAGCGTTCCAGTCCCTGGAAACTGTCGCCGAGTATGCCGTAGGCGACGATGATGAAGACGACGGTGAACGCGGCTGCGGCGAATCCGTCCTTCTTCCAGATCTTCTGTTTCGCCATAAAGTCCCCCAACTATTTGGCTGCTAAGCTGATACTAAACTTTTTCCAGCGATATAAAAAAGCGAACTACGTCTCATGGCCAAAAATAAAACCCAGTATGTCTGCCAAAGTTGCGGTGCGCTAAGTCCTAAGTGGATCGGCCAGTGTGCCGACTGCGGCGCCTGGAACAGCTATGTGGAAACCGTGGTCGAGTCCGCGCGTTCACGTGGCATCAGCACCGCCGTGGGCGCCAGCCGCGTGCAGAAGCTCGACCAGGTGAGCACGCGCGAGGAGCCGCGTATCTCGTCCGGGCTAGCCGAGATGGATCGCGTGCTCGGCGGCGGCATCGTGCCCGGAGCGGTGATCCTGATCGGCGGCGATCCCGGCATCGGCAAGTCCACGCTGCTGCTGCAGGTGCTGGCGGCGGTGGAAGGGCGCATGTCCACGCTCTACATCACCGGCGAGGAATCGTTGGCTCAGGTGCATCTTCGCGCCACGCGCCTGGGCCTGCCGCGCCTCGATCTGCCGGTGCTGACCGAAACAAGCGTCGAGCAGATCATCGCGCAGATCGCTGCGCAGAAGCCGGGACTGGTGGTGGTCGATTCCATCCAGACCCTGTCCACCGACGCACTCGATTCCGCGCCGGGCTCGGTTTCGCAGTTGCGCGAGTGTGCGGCGCAACTGGTGCGTTACGCCAAGTCCAGCCACACCGCCGTGGTGCTGGTCGGGCACGTGACGAAGGAGGGCGCCATCGCCGGCC
>JBOICL010000330.1:0-2110 GCA_050740055.1 Stenotrophobium sp. | reverse complement strand
GGCACCACGATCTTCTTCCTGATCGCCTGTCCCGCAACGAATTTCTGCACGCCTGCTTCCGCCAGCGCCGCCTCGATGATCTGCTCCTGCGTCGCCGCGGCCGGCACCTGGATCTGCGCGCGCAGCTTGCCATTGACCTGCACCGCCAAGGTTATCTCCTCCGCCACCAGCGCATCGGCTTCCGCCTCCGGCCAACGCGCATCGATCACCGCCTCCGCATGACCCAGTTCGTGCCACAGCTCGTGGCAGATATGCGGCACGATCGGCGCCAGCACCGCCACCAGTCCGTCCAGCGCCTCCTGCATCGCGGCGCGGCCATTGGGTGTGCGGTCCTCGAACTTGTACAGCGCGTTGACCATCTCCATGGCAGCCGCGACAGCCGTGTTGTAGCTGTAGCGGCGGCCCACGTCATCGCCGAACTTGTGCAGGGTCTGATGCAGCTTGCGCCGCAGGTCTTTCTGCGCAGAACTCAGTGCGGTCTTGTCCAGCGCGGGCACCGGCCCGGCCGAGACATGGTCACGCACCAGCTTCCACAGGCGCTTGAGGAAACGCATGGCACCATCGATGCCGGCATCGTTCCATTCCAGGCTCTGCTCCGGCGCCGAGGTGAACATCATGAACAGCCGCACCGCGTCCGCGCCATGCGACTTCAGGATCGCCTCCGGGTCCACCGTATTGCCCTTGGACTTGGACATCTTTGCGCCGTCCTTCAGCACCATGCCCTGCGTCAGCAGGCGCGTGAACGGCTCGGATACCGTCGTCAGCCCGTTGTCGCGCATCAGCTTCTGAAAGAAGCGCGCATACAGCAGATGCAGGATCGCATGCTCAATGCCACCCACATACTGGTCCACCGGCAGCCAGTAGGCCGCGCGCTCGTCCAGCATCGCCTTGCCGCTGTCCGGACAGGCGAAGCGCGCGAAGTACCAGGACGACTCGAAGAAGGTGTCGAAGGTATCCGTCTCGCGCCTTGCCGGTTCACCGCACTTCGGACAAGCACATTCGTAGAAACTTGGCGTCCTGGTCAACGGCGATGCAGCGCCGTCCGGCATCAGGCCTTCCGGCAGCACCACCGGCAGCTGATCCTCCGGCACCGGCTGCGCACCGCAAGTCTTGCAGTAGATGATGGGGATCGGACAACCCCAGTATCGCTGGCGTGAGACACCCCAGTCGCGCAGGCGGTAATTCACCCGGCGGCGGCCCTGGTTGATCTGCGTCAGCTTCGCTGCAATGGCATCGAATGCCTGCTGCGAAGTGAGCCCGCTGAATTCTCCTGAGTTCAGCAGCACACCTTTTTCCGTGTAGGCCGCCTCGGCGATATCCGCTGGTCCACCAGTCTGCGGACCTATCACCGGCTTGATGGACAAGCGGTAAGCCTTGGCAAACTCGAAGTCGCGCTGGTCGTGCGCCGGCACCGCCATCACCGCACCGGAGCCGTAGCCCATGAGCACGAAGTTCGCCGCCCAAACCGGCACTTTCTCACCGGTCAGTGGATGAATCGCCACGATGCCCAGCAGCACGCCTTTCATTTCCATCGTCTCCAGCGTCGCCTCGGCCACACCGGATTTCTTCGCTTCCTCGACGAAGGCTGCCACTTTAGGATCATGTGCTGCGGCGGCCAGGGCCAGCGGATGCTGCGCCGCCACGCTGATGAAGGTCACGCCGTAAAGCGTATCCGGCCGCGTGGTGTAAACAGTCAGATGGCCTTCACCGCCGGCCAGCCTGAAATCGATCTCGACACCCTCGCTGCGGCCGATCCAGTTTTCCTGCATCGTACGCACCGCTTCCGGCCATCCGTCCAGGTTTTTAAGTTCGGCCAGCAGTTCATCCGCGTAGGCGGTGATTTTGAGAAACCACTGCGGGATCTCGCGCTGCTCGACCAAAGCACCTGAGCGCCAGCCGCGGCCGTCGATGACCTGTTCGTTGGCGAGTACGGTCTGATCCACCGGATCCCAGTTGACGACGGAATTCTTGCGATAAACCAGTCCCTTCTTGTAGAGCTGGATGAACAGCCACTGCTCCCAGCGGTAATAGTACGGCTGGCAGGTTGCCAGCTCGCGGCTCCAGTCGTAGGCCAACCCTAACTGACGCAACTGTCCGCGCATGTAGTCCA
>JBOICL010000329.1:0-6061 GCA_050740055.1 Stenotrophobium sp. | reverse complement strand
TCAGGCGTGTCGTCGTAGACGTGGCCCTTGAGCGCGCCCGACTCGTAGCCCACGCGCCAGACCATGCCCTGCAGCGCCTTGAGCGGCGTGAGCTTGCGGTCCTCGCCTATCCATTGCTCCAGCACGTAGGCGGCGCGGTCCAGCGTAAGCGTGTGACCGGCCTCGCGCTCGACTGCCTGCAACTGACGCTGCACTTCCTCGTCGCCGGCATGTTTGCGCAGAAAGGCGCGCAGATGCGCTTTTGCGTAGGGGAACAGGGTCTGGTGAACGAAATCGATCGAAGACGTGGTGCCTTCGATGTCGGTGAGTATGGCCTTGATCACGCGGCTTGTTTCATCCAGGTATTGACGTGCTTGGGGAAGCGGTCGGCGATAGGGTCGCCGGTGAAATTCGCCACCCAGCCTTCCGGCGTGGTGAACAGGCGTATCGCCTTGATGCGCGGCTGCGGCCCCATGTCGAACAAGTGCGTGGTGCGCGCGGGCACGCTCAGCAGGTCGTTCCGCTGGCACAGCGTGGCGTAGACCTTGCCGTTCTTGCGGATGTAGAACACGCCCTCGCCTTCAACGAAGAAGCGCACCTCGAAATCGTCATGCGTGTGCTCGTGCAGGAACTTGTCGCGCATCGCGTCCTTCTGCGGGTGATCTTCGGTCAGGCTGATCACGTCCACAGACTTGAAGCCGTGCGCCTTCATCAGACGGTCGATAGGCTCGCGATAAGCCGCGATGATCTCGTCCTGCGTGGCCTGCGCACCCAGTCGCTTGCTGGCTTCCCAGCGCTCGAACTCGACGCCGATGCCGGCCAGCGCATCGCGAATGTCCTCGTAGCGCGTCAGCACCTGTTCCGGTTTCTCCGGATGACTGTCTGCATAAATTTTCAGTTCACTCATGGCTCAACTCCTCAATTCGCACTCGAACATAAATTCCAGCGCCTCGACACGATATCGCGCCTGCGCCACCGTCGCGCCCCAGGCGTAGAGGCCGTGACCGGCGATCAGGTAGGCCGGGGTTTGCGGATGCAGTTTCATGTGCGCGTCGACGCGCGCGGCCAAGCGCGGAATATCCTGGTCGTTGGCGAACACCGGCACCTCCAAGCTCGCGTCGTGCGTGTTCACGCCAGGCAGCAGCTTCAGCAGTTCGTAGTTCGCCAGCCGTACTTTATCCAGCCGCCGTGACAGCACCGTGTTGGCCACGGAATGCGTATGCAGCACCGCGCCGATGGCGACATCGTACCGGTACAACTGCGTGTGCAGCAGGGTTTCGTAGGACGCCTTGCGGCTGGCGTCCAGCGGCTGGCCGTCCATGTCGGCAATCAGGAAATCAGCCTCAGCCAATTCTCCCTTGTGCCCGCCGGATGCAGTGATGAGCATGCGCCCATCTGGCAGGCGCGCGGAAAAATTGCCTCCGGTGGCCGGCACCCAGCCGCGTGTGTGGAACAGGCGGCCGGCTTCTATCAGGGCCTGCGCGAGCGGCGAAATCAGCAGCGGGGATTCGTTCATAGGGGCGGGCAATTTACGGCATCGCGCCACCTGCGGCAACGCCGGAAATCCCCGCATCGTCCAACAAAAAACCCGCACAGGGCGGGTCTTTTGCGTAACGGCAGAACCGTTACTTGATTTTCGCTTCCTTGAATACCACGTGCTTGCGCACAACCGGGTCGTACTTCTTGAACTCGAACTTGTCCGGCGTATTCTTGCGGTTCTTGGTGGTGGTGTAGAAATAACCAGTGTCGGCGGTGGACACCAGCTTGATCTTTTCGCGGTCTCTTTTTCTGCTGGCCATGGCTTACACCTTCTCGCCGCGGGCGCGCAGTTCGGCCACGATGGCCTCGACACCCTTCTTGTCGATGATGCGCATACCGCTGGAGGAAACGCGCAGCGACACGAAGCGCTTTTCCGGCTCCAGCCAGAAGCGGTGGGTATGCAGATTCGGCTCGAAACGGCGACGCGTGCGGTTGTTGGCGTGCGACACGTTATTGCCGACCAGCGGCCGTTTGCCGGTGACCTGACAGACTTTTGACATGATCCTGACCTTGTAAAACACGGATGGCCGGCCTGCGGGCCAGCACATGAGGGCGCGCTTTATACCAGTTTTGGCCGGCCGGAAGCAAGCGCAGCACCGCTGTGACGGGCCGCACAGAGACGCGCAGAATGTCCGCATACACTGTGGCAGTCCAACGGCGACAGACCCATGACCAGAAAGCCTGTGAAACCCAAAAGCCCGTCCGCGCAGACCCGCCGCTTCGTGCTGATCGCCGCTGGCCTTCGGCTGCTGTCGCAGGGCGCGTCCGCGGCCAGCCTCGGCACCCCGGCGGTCGCGGCTGCGGCCGGCCTGACACCTGCGCAGTTCAAGGCCGCCTTCCCGCATTTCAACGATTACCTGGTGGCGCTGTTGCAGCGCATGGCCGACGAGGTGCGCGAGGAGACCTTGCAAGCGCTCAAGGGGCTGCCCGCGGACGTCACGCGCATTCGCAAAGGCATCACCGCCTATCTGGACGCAATGCAGCAGCGTCCAGCGCTGCTGGAATTGACCGAGACGCTGCGCGTAATGCCGCAATGCCAGGCGATCACCCGCACACGCCTCGACAACCTGCAGGCTGTGGTTAGCGCCGAATTGAAGTCGGCGAAAGTCAAGTATGCGGCGGGACTGGCGCACCTGGGCACGGCGATGCTGACCGAAACCGCGCGGGCGGAGTACGAGGCGCGCAGAATGCTGGCGGATTTTCGCAATACTCTCGATTTCTATTTTGAGCGGCCCCAGGAAATCCCATGAAAGAAAAAATCGCTCATCTGCAGCATCAGCTTTTTCTCCACACCGGCATGAAGCTCGCCGCGCGCGTGGGCTATGAAAACGCCAGCCTGGAGCGCATCGCCGCCACCGCCAAGGTTCCGGTGGCGCGGCTCAAGTCCCAATATGTGGATTTCACGCATTACCTGATCGCCCTGCAGCAGCATTTCCTCAACGAACTACGCAGCGCCGTCATCGAAGCGACGCTGGGCCAGCCGCCGGGTCTCGACCGCGTGCGCGCCGGCACCGTCTCCTATCTGGATATCTGCCTGAAATATCGCGGCGCGCGCGGCTGGTTCATGGCGGCGCGGCGCAACGAGAATCTGGTCGCCGAGGGCCTGCGCCGGCAGAGCCAGTCCTACGTACTGATTATGTCCACCGAATTCCACGCGCTCGGCTGGCCCTATCCACTGGCTGCGGCACGCCTGTATCTGGCGGCGATGTACGAAACCGCGCGCGTTGAACAACTCGCCGGCAAGCCGGACAAGGCGCTGCGCAACGCGATCTGGGATGTTGCGCGCGTTTACACACGCACGCGCAGGCGCTAAAGCCAGCCTTTCTCCGCGAACGACACCGGCGCGCTCTCGCCGACCACGAAGTGATCCAGCACGCGGATATCCACCGACATCAGGGCGGTCTTGAGTTGCGTGGTAAGTGCGCGGTCGGCGAGACTGGGTTCGGCGATGCCGGACGGATGGTTGTGCGCGAAAATCACCGCCGCCGCATTGTGCCGCAGCGCCGCCTTTACCACCTCGCGCGCATAGACTGAGGCGCTGTCGATGGTGCCGCGCGCCAGTTCCTCGCAGGCGATGACGCGGTGCTGGTTGTCCAGGAACAGGGCGACAAAACTCTCATACTCCAGGTCGCGCAGCTTCGCACTCAGGTAGTCGCGCACTGCGCGCGGGTCTTTCAGCGTGTCGCGCGCGGGCAGCGATTCGGCCAGATGCCGCCGCGCGATTTCCAGCACCGCCTGCAACTGCACGTACTTGGCCTCGCCCAGGCCCTTGGCCTCGCAGAAATCCGCCTGCGACACTTTCAGCATGGGCCGCAATCCGCCGAAGCGCGCCAGCAGGTCGCGCGCCAGATCCACCGCGCTTTTGCCCTTGATGCCGGTGCGCAGGAAAATCGCCAGCAGTTCGGCGTCAGACAAGGCGGCCGCGCCGCGCGCCAGCAGCTTTTCGCGCGGGCGCTCGCCTGCGGGCCAGTCGGTGATCGGCATTCGCTACTCCAGCTAGAATGTGGGAATGAAAGCGATTGAAACAAATCTTGCGGGCCGCCGCATCCTGTTGGGCGTGACCGGCGGCATCGCGGCTTACAAGTCGGCCGATCTCACGCGCCGCTTCAAGGAAGCAGGCGCCGACGTGCAGGTAGTGATGACCGCCCACGCCACCGAGTTCATCGCGCCGCTGACTTTCCAGGCGCTGTCCGGCCGCGAGGTTCGCTGTGCGCTGTTCGACGCCGCGCACGAGGCGGCGATGGGCCACATCGAGCTTGCGCGCTGGACGGACATGATCGTGGTTGCGCCCGCTTCGGCCAATTTCATTGCCAAACTCGCGCAGGGCATGGCCGACGGCCTGCTCAGCACGCTGTGCCTCGCCAGCGATCGCCCGATAGTCCTCGCTCCGGCGATGAACCGGCTGATGTGGGCCAATGCCGCCACGCAGCAGAACGTCGCCACGCTGCGTGCGCGCGGCATCGAATTCCTCGGCCCCGGCGCGGGCTCGCAGGCCTGTGGCGAAGTCGGCGATGGGCGCATGTGGGAGCCTGTCGAGATCCGCGACGCGGTGGCGGACCTGCTCAGCCGCGGCCCGCTCAAGGACGTGAACGCCGTCGTCACCGCCGGACCCACGCGCGAACCCATCGACCCGGTGCGCGTCATCACCAACCGCTCCTCCGGCAAGCAGGGTTATGCGGTGGCACAGGCGCTGGGCGCGCTGGGCGCAAACGTGACGCTGGTCAGCGGGCCGGTGCATCTGTCAGCGCCGCCGGGCATCCGTCGCGTGGAAGTGGAAACCGCGCAGCAAATGCTCGACGCCGCCGCTGCCGCCGCGAAGAACGCGGATATTTTTGTCGGCACCGCCGCCGTGGCGGATTACCGTCCGGCGCAAGCGGCAGGCGAGAAGATCAAGAAGAAGGATGCCGAACTGTCGCTGGCGCTGGAGCGCACGAACGACATCCTTGCGACGCTGCGCGCGGCGCATCCTGCCTTGTTCATGGTCGGCTTTGCGGCGGAAACCGAAAAGCTCTCCGAGCACGCGCAGGGCAAGCTCAAGAACAAGAAGCTCGACCTCATCGCCGCGAACCTGGTCGGCAATGGCCGCGCCTTCGACCGCGACGACAACGCCCTGCACCTGTTCTGGCCTGGAGGCGAGCGCGAACTGGCGCCCGCATCGAAGGCCGAACTGGCACGCGAACTAGCGCAGGTGATCGCCGAGCGCTACGCGGCGCGGAAGAAATAGCGCCTTCATTCCGGCCTCGTAATACGCACCCGCTCTGGCGTTTACAGTAATCCGTTTTGTTTATATTTATTTAATATTTTTAAAATAAGTTAGTATTATATAACAATTAACCTTTACAAAACCGCGAGAGCGGGTGACGCTTCCATGCACAAAATTCAGCTCAAAGTCCTCGATCCGCGCGCGCAGGCGCCGGCCTACGCCACTGGCGGCTCCGCGGGCCTCGACCTGCGCGTGGTTGCCGACGCGCCGCTGACGCTGGCGCCCGGCCAGACCGCGCTGCTCAAGACCGGCCTCGCCATCTACATCGCCGACCCGCATCTGGCGGCGGTAATCCTGCCGCGCTCCGGCCTCGGCCATAAGCACGGCATCGTGCTCGGCAACCTCGTTGGCCTGATCGACTCCGACTACCAGGGCGAGCTGATGGTGTCCTGCTGGAATCGCGGCCAGACCGCGTTCACCATCAATCCAGACGAGCGCATCGCGCAACTGGTGTTCGTACCGGTGGTGCGCGCCGACTTCGAGCTGGTGCAGGATTTCCACGCCAGCGCGCGCGGTGCCGGCGGTTTCGGCAGCACCGGCCATAAATAAGGCTAATTGGGAGGCTAATTGGGCTAATTGGGGTCAGAACCTAATTAACTGAATGCAGCAGCGATAATCATCAGTCTAAAGTCAGGTTAATTAGGTTCTGACCCCAATTAGCATCCCAATTAGCCGACCGGTTTTACTAATGCCCATCGATCTCACCAACGCGCAGAACATCGCGCACGTCCTCACCGAGGCGCTGCCCTACATCCGCCGCTTTGCGGGCAAGACCATCGT
>JBOICL010000328.1:0-2844 GCA_050740055.1 Stenotrophobium sp. | reverse complement strand
GATCTCGTGGCCGAGCAGCCGCGTGAGCCGCGTGTGGCGCAGGCGCACGTTCACCTGTTCCGGCTGCGTGCGGCCGACCTGCGTGACCGGATGCACTTCGCCGCCGCAGATCTGCTGCACCAGTTGCGTGGCACGTTCCAGCGCCGCGCGCTGCAGGCCGGGATCGACGCCGCGCTCAAAGCGGTAGGAGGAATCGGAGTTGAGGCGGTGACGGCGGCCGCTGGCGGCGACGGCGGCGGGCGCGAAGCAGGCCGACTCGATGAAGATGCTGCCGGTGCGCGCGGCGACGCTGGAATCGAGGCCGCCCATCACGCCGGCCAGCGCCAGCGGGCCGCTGTCGTCGGCGATCAGTAGTTCGCCGTGGCGCAGCTCCAGCACCTGGTCGTTGAGCAGGGTCAGGCGCTCGCCGGCCCGCGCCTTGCGCACGCGGACGGCGCCGGAGAGCTTGCCGGAGTCAAAAGCGTGCATCGGCTGGCCGAGTTCGAGCATCACGTAGTTGGTGATGTCCACCACCGGATGGATGCCGCGCAGGCCGGCGCGGCGCAGGCGCTCGCGCATCCAGTCTGGCGTCACCGCCTTGGGGTTGAGCTTGGAGACGATGCGGCCGGTGTAGTTGGGGCAGGCCGCGGCGTCTTCGACTTCCACCTTGATGTGCAGATGGCCGACCACCACCGCCTGCGGCGCGCTGACGCGCTTCATCTGGATGCCGTAGAGCGCGGCGATTTCGCGCGCCAGGCCGTGCACCGAGAGGCAGTCGCCGCGGTTGGGCGTGATTTCGAGATTCAGGATTTTGTCTTCAAGGCCCAGGTGCTGCGCGATGGGCGTTCCGGGCTTGGCGTCGGCGTCGAGTTCGAGCAGGCCTTCGGACTTGTCGCTCAGACCCAGTTCCTTGGCCGAACAGAGCATGCCGGCGGAATCCACGCCGCGCAGTTGCGCGGCCTTGATTTCGGTACCGTCGGGTAGACGCGCGCCGACCACCGCGCAGGGCGCGTTGAGGCCGGCGCGGGCGTTGGGCGCGCCGCAGACGACCTGCAGCGGCGCAGCGCCGCCCACATCGACTTCGCAGACCTGCAGGCGCTCGGCCTGCGGATGACGCTCCGCCTTCAAGATGCGGCCGACGACCACGCCCTGCGGCAGCGCGGCCAGCACCGGCTCGATCTCCAGTTCGAGGCCGCCCATGACCAGGCGCTCGGCGATTTCCTCCACGCCGGTTGACGGGTTGACCCATTCGCGCAGCCAGTTGTAGCTCAGTTTCATCGGTTCTACCTGCCTTGTTTTTTCGGGCCACCCGCTCTTGCGGTTTGGCGCATCGTATTGAGATTAAATATTAAATTAAATTTAAATTATTAAATATTTAATAACATCAATCCAGTGAAATCCGTAGAGAGCGGGTGACGGAATATTGTGTGCGTGCATCAGCGGAACTGTTCCAGGAAGCGCACGTCGTTGTCGAAAAACTTGCGCAGGTCATCGACGCCGTAGCGCAGCATGGCGAGGCGCTCCACGCCCATGCCGAAGGCATAGCCCGTGTAGCGCTCCGGGTCGATGCCGACGGCCTCAAACACTTTCGGATGCACCATGCCGCAGCCGAGTAGTTCCAGCCAGCGGTCGCCCTTGCCGGGTTCGCTCCAGCGCATATGCACGTCGGCGCCGGGTTCGACGAAGGGGAAGTACGAGGGCCGGAACAGCGCCTCGACCTCATGCTCGAAGAAGCGCGAGAGGAAGGTCTGCAAGTCGTACTTGAGATCGCTGAAGGTGACGTTGTCGCCGACGTAGAGCCCCTCGACTTGGTGGAACATCGGGCTGTGCGTGCGATCCGAGTCGCAGCGGTAGACGCGGCCGGGGCAGATGATGCGGATCGGCGGTTTGCCGCCGGCCTGCATCAATGCGCGCATGGTGCGAATCTGCACCGGCGAAGTGTGGGTGCGCAGCACGCGCTCGCCACCCTTCACGTAGAAGGTGTCCTGCATCGCGCGCGCCGGATGCAGCTCCGGGATATTGAGTGCGCCGAAGTTGTGGAAGTCGTCCTCGATCTCCGGGCCTTCGGCGGTGTCGAAACCGATTTCGTTGAACAGGCGCTCGATGCGGCGGATGGTGCGTGTGATCGGGTGCAGGCCGCCGACGGTGTCGCCGCGGCCGGGCAGGGTGACGTCGATGCTTTCGGCGGCGAGCTTGTGCGCCAGTTCGCGGCTGGCCATTTCGCCATCGCGCGCGTCCAGCGCCTGCGACAGCGCTTCCTTCACGCGGTTGACGCGCTCGCCATAGCCCTTGCGCTCATCGGGCGGCATGCCGCCGAGCGCCTTGAGCAGCTCGGTGACGCGGCCCTTCTTGCCGAGCAGGCCCACGCGCAGCTCTTCGAGCGTGCGCGCGTCGCCAGCCTGTGCGATCTGCGCGAGCGCGGCGGTTTGCAGTTCTTCCAGATTCTGGGGCATGTGACTCGTGTCCGGAAAATAAAAAAGGGAGGGCTGGACGCCGCTCCCCTTGGGATACCGCTTGCTGCGAAAGGTGCTGCGATTATGCGGCGAGCTTGGCCTTGGCCTGTTCGACGATGTTCGCAAAAGCCGCCTTGTCATGCAGCGCGAGGTCCGCGAGGACCTTGCGATCCAGGGTGATGCCGGCGAGGGCAAGACCATGGATAAATCGGCTGTAGGAAATGCCCTGCTCTTCGCAGCCGGCGCCGATGCGGATGATCCACAGTGCGCGGAACTCACGCTTCTTCACGCGACGGTCGCGGAAGGCGTACTGGCCGGACTTGATGACCTGCTGCTTGGCGGAGCGGAATTGGCGCGAACGGGCGCCGTAATAGCCCTTCGCCTTCTTCAGCATCTTCTTGTGGCGCGCGTG
>JBOICL010000327.1:0-3475 GCA_050740055.1 Stenotrophobium sp. | reverse complement strand
CCATCATCGTCACCGGCAGTTCCGGTGACAGCGCGCGGCAGGCGCTGGAACTCGCGCACCGGTTTCCGGGAAAGCTTTACGCCACCGCCGGCCTGCACCCGCACCATGCCAGCGAGTGGGACGACGCACTCGGCACGGTATTCCGCGAACTCGCCAGTCATGCCGAAGTGGTCGCTCTGGGTGAATGCGGGCTGGACTACAACCGCAACTACTCGCCGCACGCGGACCAGCAGCGGGCTTTTGCCGCGCAACTGGCACTCGCCGCCGAGCTGAAAAAGCCGCTGTTCCTGCACCAGCGCGACGCTCACACGGATTTTCTGGCCATGCTGCGCGAACATCGCGCGCAACTCGGCAACGTGGTCATGCACTGCTTCACCGACACGCGCGCGGCGCTGCATGATTACCTCGCGCTGGACTGCCACATCGGCATCACCGGCTGGATCTGCGACGAGCGCCGCGGTGCACATCTGCTGGAAGCCGTGCGAGATATTCCCGATGATCGGCTGCTGATCGAGACCGACGCGCCCTACCTGCTGCCGCGGACGGCACCGAAGCATGCTTCACGTCGCAACGAGCCTTGCTACCTGCCGTGGATCGCCAAAGCGATTGCTGCGGCGCGCGGCCAGAACGAGGAGCATGTCGCCGAGATCACGACGCGGAACACGCGTCGCTTTTTCGGCATTTGATAGCTGGAAAACGAAAGAACCGTCCACCCGCTCTGCCGGCATTCATGGATCATTCTGTTATTAATTATTAAATAAATTAATATTTAATATATATTTGATAACAGACTTGTTTCTCGAATATGGCAGAGCGGGTGACGCCAATTCCCGGTTTCAGTCAGTGACCGCACCCTTGCTGGCGGTGGATACCAGCTTCGCGTACTTGGCCAACACACCGCGGGTGTAGCGCGGTGCCGGCTGTGTCCACTTCGCGCGGCGCTGGGCCAGCACCTCGTCGGACACGTTCACCTGCAGCAGCAGTTTATGCGCGTCGATGGTGATGCTGTCGCCCTCCTCCACCAGTGCAAGGTTGCCGCCGACATAGGCTTCCGGCGCGACATGCCCAACAACCATGCCCCAGGTGCCGCCGGAGAAGCGGCCGTCGGTGATCAGGCCTACGCTCTCGCCGAAACCCTTGCCGATCAGCGCTGAGGTCGGCGCCAGCATTTCGCGCATGCCGGGGCCACCCTTGGGCCCTTCGTAGCGGATCACCAGCACGTCGCCGTGCTTGATCTGGTCGGACATGATCGCCGCCATCACATCTTCCTCGGAGTTGAACACGCGCGCCGGGCCGGTGATGACCGGATTCTTGAGACCGGTGATCTTGGCCACCGCGCCTTCGGTGGCGAGGTTGCCCTTGAGGATGGCGAGATGCCCTTGTTTGTACATCGGCTGCGTGATCGGACGGATCACGTCCTGATCCTTGCGCGGCTCGTCCGGCACGTTCTTGAGCGCCTCCGCCATCGTCTCGCCGGTGATGGTCAGCGTATCGCCGTGCAGCAGGCCGGCCTTGAGCAGCATTTTCAGCACCTGCGGCACGCCGCCGGCCTGGTGGAAATCCACCGCCACGTACTTGCCCGAGGGCTTGAGATCGCACAGTACCGGCGTGCGCTGTCGGATGACTTCCACGTCGTCGATGGTGAACGGTACCTGCGCCGTGTGCGCGATCGCGAGAAAGTGCAGCACCGCGTTGGTCGAACCGCCAGTGGCCATGATCAGCGCGAACGCATTCTCGATCGCTTTGCGCGTCACGATGTCGCGCGGCTTGATATCTTTGCGCACCGCTTGCACCAGCACGCGCGCGGAGTCGGCGGCAGAGTCGGCCTTCTCGGCATCTGGCGACGCCATCTGCGAGGAACCGAGCAGTGACATGCCCAGCGCCTCGAAGGCGCTCGACATGGTGTTGGCGGTGAACATACCGCCGCAGGCGCCGACCGACGGACAGGCATTTTTCTCGATGCCCTCGAAATCCTCCTGCGCCATCTTGCCCGCCTGAAACGCGCCCACCGCCTCGAACGAGGACACGATGGTCAGCGGCACGCCTTTCCAGTGACCGGGCTTGATCGTGCCGGCGTAGACGAAGATGCCGGGGATGTTCATGCGCAACATGCCGATCATCGCGCCCGGCATATTCTTGTCGCAGCCGCCGACCACCAGCACGCCGTCCATGCACTGTGACGAACAGGCGGTCTCGATGGCATCGGCGATCACCTCGCGCGACACCAACGAAAACTTCATGCCCTCGGTACCCATCGAAATACCGTCGGTGACGGTGGGGAAACCGAAGCTCTGCGGCATACCGCCCGCCGCCTTGATCGCCGCCGAGGCGCGATCCGCCAGCGGCTGTATGCCCGCGTTGCAGGGATTCATGGTCGAGTGGCCATTGGCAATGCCGACGATGGGCTTTTCAAAATCGTTATCGCCGAAACCGACCGCGCGCAGCATCGCGCGGTTAGGCGAACGCTGCACACCGGCGGTGATGGTGTGGCTGTGACGATTGAGGGCGTTGATCTTGTCAGTCATGGCAGTCAGACAGCGAAGGAGAAAGGATGCGAACTATACACGACAGTTGGTGTATAGTCATACACATCAACGAGGGATATCTCATGCGCACCAATATCGTTTTGGACGAAAAAATAGTCAAGAAAGCGATGAAACTCGCTAAAGCCAAAACCAAACGCGAAGTCGTGGACCTCGCGTTGCGGGAATACGTGGCAGCGCGCGAACGCTGGGCAGCGATGGACGAGCTTTTCGGATCCAACGGCATAGACCCTACTTATGACTATAAAGCTGCCCGCATCGGCCGCTCGTTGAATGTATCTCGTTGATACCTCGGCCTGGATCGAGGCCCTCAGCAAGTCTCCAAGGCCGGCCGGACTCGCACTCATTGAACTCCGAAAACGAGAGGCTCCCGTTTTCCTGACCGGGGTGATCCTGCAAGAAATTCTTCAGGGCGTTCGTGACGACTTTACATTCCAGCGCTATCAATCCCTACTCACCGCTCAGCAATTTGTTCATCCGCTGAACCCAGTTGCCACCTACGCTGAAGCTGCCCGACTCTATATCCGCTGTCGCAAGAGCGGTGTGACTCCGCGCAGCCCGACAGATTGTCTGATCGCACAACTGGCCATTGAGCATGGCCTAACCCTGCTGCACGACGACAGGGACTACGAGAAGATCGCCAAGGTCGAGCCGCGGTTGAAGCTGGTGTGAATAAGCCGATCCGCAGCAAAGAAACGACGGCGGTTCATCTCCGCGTGTGCAGGGAACGCTCCAGAATCTGTTGTTGCCGCTCGGTCAATGACGGTTCATCCCCGCGTGTGCGGGGAACGCGTATGCGGCGCTTGTTCGTGAGTATCGAAAGGCGGTTCATCCCCGCGTGTGCGGGGAACGCATCCAGATCACCGGCGGACGCCGCCGCTAGAACGGTTCATCCCCGCGTGTGCGGGGAACGCGCCCGACCACTGTTGGGT
>JBOICL010000326.1:0-1708 GCA_050740055.1 Stenotrophobium sp. | reverse complement strand
CGGTCAACCAAAAGCTGCGTCAGCGGGCGAGTATAGCGGCAGTGTCAGGCGGGGAGCAGCATGTTGACGTGTTGGATTCCGTCTTCGGAATAAGGTTCGCCGAAAATCCCGAAGCCCAACGTCGCGTAGAAAGTTGTCAGGTGCTGCTGCGCGGCAAGAAAAATCGCTTGCCCCGGATAACGGCCGCGGCAATGGCGTATGCCTTCGGCGATGGCCGCGCGGCCGAGTCCGAGCCTGCGCGCTTCCACGTCCACCACCAGACGGCCCAGCCCAGGCTGCACCGACTTGACGCCGGGCGGCACCAGCCGCAGATAGGCCAGCAGGCGGCCCTGTGCGTTCGTGCCGCAGAGGTGTTCGCACAGCGGATCGAGGCCGTCCATTTCCGGAAACACACAGTTCTGCTCGACCACGAAGATGTCGCTGCGCAGCTTGAGGAAAGCGTAGAGGGTATCGGGCGCGAGCGTGGCCCAGGCGTGCCAGGTCCAGCTTGTTACGGTGTCAGCGCTGGAAATCATAAATGCTGCCGAGGTTGAGCATCTGCGTGAGCTGGTCCAGCGCGCCGCGGGATTCATCCAGCAACTGCGGGTCCGCGAGGTCCTCGAACGCGAGCCGGTCGCGGTAGTGCCGCTCCACCCAGGTTTTGAGGGTGCCGCAGCTTTCGGCGTTGATCCACGAGGCCGCATTCACCGTCTCGCGCTGGTCTTCGTCCAGCACCACGCGAAGGCGCAGGCAGGCGGGGCCGCCGCCGTTGCGCATGGATTCACGCAGGTCGAATACGCGGACATCGGAGATGGGATTAGTGGGGTCTTCGACGATGCGCCGGATCACCGCCCAGACCTTAGGGTGTTCGGCGCATTCCTGGGCTACCGCGAGCAGCATGCCGCCGCCGGGCAGGCACAGCAGCTGGCTGTTGAACAGGTAGGAGGTGACGGCTTCCTCGACGCTCACCTCTGCGGATGCGATCTCCAGGAATATCGGCCTGCGCGTGCCGCTGAAATGCGTGCAGATCCAGCCGCGCAGAGCGGCGGCATCCGCGAATGCGTCTTCGTGATAGAGCAGTACCTCGCGGTTGCCGACGGCGATGACGTCGTTGTGGAAAACGCCCTGGTCGATGACTACGGGATTCTGTTGCACATGCAGCGTGCGGGCCGGGTCGAGTCCGTGCAGACGCGCAATGGCCTCGCCCGCGGCGCGCGACTGGCGCGCGGGAAATTTTTTGGGCGCGGATTCTTCGTTATTCCCCTCACCGTAGACGAAAAGCTCCAGCCCAGGCTCGTCATAGTTGCTGCACAGGCACACGTGGTTCGCCGCGCCTTCGTCGCCCATCGCTGGTGTCGCCGGAAGCGGCGGATGGTGCATGAAATGGTGCGCGTCGGGAAAAGTGGCCTGCAGGATGCGCGCGGTCATCTCCGGTTCCAGCGAGCGGTGAAGATGGCTGCACAGATTCGCGGGCGTGAAGTGCACGCGGCCGTCGGCGGTATCCGCACCGGGCGAGACGGTCGCCGCATTGGCGGCCCACATGCTGGAGGCGGAGCTTGCCGCAGCCAGCAGCGCCGGCGCCTCGCGCCGCACTTTTTTCATGATGTCCGCGTCCCGGCCGCTGAAGCCGAGCTTTCTGAGCGTGGGCAGGTGCGGCCGCTCCTGCGGCGGCAGCACACCTTGTGCGATTCCCAGTTCGGCCAGCGCCAGCATCTTCGCCAGTCCCTGC
>JBOICL010000325.1:0-9319 GCA_050740055.1 Stenotrophobium sp. | reverse complement strand
CCATCATCTACGCTTACATGCAGGCGGTGGGCATGGTCAACGACCACCTGCTGGGCTGCACGCGTTACTCACAACTCAATTCCGCGAAATCACCATGACCCTACGCACCATCTCGCGCGAACTGCTGGCAGACCTCGCGGCCAAGGCCGATGCCAGCCCGCGACTGCGCACCAATTTCAATTTCCACGAAGGTGCCGAATCACTGGTGCAGCGCCTGATCGTGCAGATGCGGCGCGGCACTTACATCCGCCCGCACCGGCATTACGACCTCAACAAGTGGGAAATGACGCTGGCGATTGCGGGAGCGGTCGATATTCTGTTGTTCGACGATCACGGCGCCGTGCAAGAACGTGTTGCATTGTCAGCAGGCGGCGACACGATGGGGCTGGAGCTGCTGCCGGAAACCTGGCACAGCTATGTGCCGTTGACCGCGCACGCCGCATTTTTCGAGGTCAAGGAAGGCCCCTACGATCCCGCGCGCATCACCCAGTTCGCGCCCTGGGCGCCGGCGGAAGGCGAGGCCGCTGTGGCGGCGTATTTGCAATGGATGGAGACGGCGAAACCTGGACAGCGCTTCACGGCCTGATGGCAGCAGGGCGTTTGCATCTTGATCTCGTGGCCACCCGCTCTCCCTGTTTCACTATGATTCATGTGCATAAATATTTACACATATTTATTACAGTAAATATTTATTAACATTAAACGCATCACGATCCGTCAGAGCGGGTAGCGCAAACCGAATCCCCGCGCCAGCTTTGCAAAAGTTTTCAGAGCAGGGCGTCGCAGTTCAGACTGCATTCAGCTTACGGGCCTAGCGTAGGGCGATGCAGTCTGAAAGAGGGCGCGTCATGAAAAACAGGAAATGGGCAATAGCGGCACTCTCGGTTTTCAGCGGCCTCGCGCTCACCGGCTGCTACGACAACAACTATTGCGACGTTGACTGCAACGCCGATCCCTCCGGTGTCTACGAGGGCAGCGCCACCGACAGCGTCACACAGAAAACGACGCAGGTGATTGCGATCATCGACGAAAACGGCGACGGCACCCTGAGCGGGCAGGACGGCACTTACTACCGCTTCAGCGTCGGCACTTCGGGTACCAGCCTGGGCGGCAACTACCAGGGTTTCAACGGCAGCAACACCACCACGACCAGCGGTTCGATCTCTGGCGCGCTGACGCAGGCGGGGGTGAACATCGGCTTCAACGGGCCGAACAACGACACGGTGGTGGCCACTCTGAATTTCGACAACGTGTATGACTTGGCGTCGAGCCTGCCGACGCTGGAGGGCAACTGGAGCGCGACCGCGGGCAGCTTCACGCTGAACCTGAAAATCCAGCCAACCGGCGATTTCACCGGCACCGACACGAACGGTTGCAGTTACAACGTCGGAAATTTCGGCATCGTCTTCACGCAATTCAACGCCTACACCGTAAATTTCAGCCAGACCTGCAACAGCATCACGGATAATTTCAGCGGCCTTGCCTCGTACTTCCCGGCGAGCGGTTCAGGCAGCAATGCGGTGCCAGCGCAGATCCTGTTCATGGCGGACGACGGCAACGGCGGCAACTTCATTTCCTTCACGCTGCAATAGTTTCGCGCGGGCGCGCGGGCCCGGCACCTGCGGGTGCCGCCCCGCTTCAGCGTGGAGACTGGCCCGTCAGTGCGGGTGTCAGCAGGGCATGCAGCTTGGTGTTCGCGGCGAGAATGTGGCCGCTCTTTAGCAGGTCGTCGGCGCCGTAAAGCTCGCTGACCATGCCGCCCGCTTCCTGCACCAGCACGATGCCGGCGGCCATGTCCCAGGGTTTCAGGCCCAGTTCCCAGAACGCATCCAGGCGTCCGGCGGCGACGTAAGCGAGGTCCAGCGAGGCCGCACCCGCGCGGCGTACACCGGCGGTCTGGGCGGCGACATTGCGCAGCATCGGTAGGTAGGCGTCGAGGTTGGCCTCGCGCAGCGGCACGCCGGTGCCGACCAGCGCTTCGTTGATCTCCTTGCAGGTGCTGACGCGGATGCGGCGGTTGTTGAGCGTCGCGCCCTCGCCGCGGCTGGCGCAGTAGAGGTCTTGCGTGCAGGGCGCGTAGATCACGCCGTGTTCCAGCCGGCCTTTCACCTGGATGCCGATGGACACCGCGAAATGCGGCAGGCGGTGCAGAAAGTTAGTGGTGCCGTCCAGCGGGTCGATGATCCAGGTCACATCGCCGTCGCCCTGTGCACCGCCTTCCTCGCCGAGGATCGCGTGCTGCGGATAGGCCTTGTGGATGATGCTGATGATCTCGTGCTCGGCGTTGCGATCCACCTGGGTGACGAAATCATTGCGGCTTTTGCGCTCGATCACGAGCTGATCGACGCGGTCCAAGCTGCGCATGATCTGATTGCCCGCTGAGCGCGCGGCGGAGACGGCGATATTGACCAGCGGATGCATGGTTTTTTCAAGGAGCGGAAACGGGAGCGCGATAGAATATCACGCATGACCGATTTCCCTGCCTCCGATCCGCCGCTGTCGCGCGTGCGCATCGTGCTCGTCGCCACCCAGCATCCGGGCAATATCGGCGCCGCCGCGCGCGCGATGCTGACCATGGGGCTGACCGATCTGGTGCTGGTGAGTCCGCAGCGAGAGCCGGATGAACAGTCGCGCGCGATGGCGGCCGGCGCGCTGGAAGTGCTCGACAAAATGCGCGTGGTGCGCACGCTGGACGAGGCCGTGGCCGACTGCGCCTGGACGGTCGCCGTGTCGGCGCGGCCGCGGCATCTGGGCGACGAGCCGCTCACGCCCTGGGACATGGCCGCGCGCACGGTGTTGCTGCCGGCGCCCAACCGTGCGGCGCTGGTGTTCGGCTGCGAGCGTACGGGCCTGACCAACGACGAACTGGAGCGCTGCAACGCAACGACCATGATCGCTGCGAACCCGGATTACAGTTCGCTCAACCTCGCGCAGGCGGTGCAGGTGATGGCCTACGAACTGCGCAAGGCTGCGTTGCCGGAAGTGCCGAAAGTCTCCGCCAAGCACGAGCATCCCTGGTACGCGCCGCCCAGCGCCGAGGAGACCGAACGTTTCTACGAACATCTGGAGAAAGTGCTGCGCGCCACCGGCTTTCTCGACCCGGCCAATCCGCGCGTGCTGATGCGCCGCCTGCGCGTGCTGTTCAATCGTGCGCAGCCGGACCGCAACGAACTGAATATCTTGCGCGGCATCCTGACTTCGGTGGAATCGCCCAAGATCCGGACGCGGCGTCAGCCTTAGCTGCGGTCGGCGCTGCTCCCTTTTTTGCTGCGCAAAGCTTCACCCGCTCTGCTCCGGAAGAGCCTTAGTCATGTGCTTAAATGGTTTATATAAATAAAATAATTTACTATAATAAAACATATTAAACTGCAATCGAGTGAAGAGCGGGTGAGCTGTAGCGGCAGCGCAGACATCATCACGGCTACAATTCACCTCTTCATTCCAGCACCAGCACTGCCATGTTCTCCCGCATCCGTGAAGACCTCCGTTCCATCCGGGAGCGCGACCCCGCCGCGCGTTCCGCCTGGGAAGTGCTGACCTGCTATCCGGGCCTGCACGCGGTCTGGGGCCACAGGGTTAGCCGCTGGCTGTGGATGCACGGGCTGAAATGGCTGGGGCGCTTCAATTCGCACCTCGCGCGCTGGCTCACCGGCATCGAAATCCATCCAGGCGCGAAAATCGGCCGCCGTCTGTTCATCGATCACGGCATGGGCGTGGTGATCGGTGAAACTGCCGAGATCGGCGATGACGTGACGCTGTATCACGGCGTCACCCTAGGCGGCGTGAGCTGGAACAAGGGTAAGCGCCATCCGACGCTGGGCAACAATGTCGTGGTCGGCGCTGGCGCCAAGGTGCTCGGACCGTTCGTGGTGGGCGACGGCGCGCGTGTCGGTTCCAATTCCGTGGTGGTGAAGGAAGTGCCGCCGGGCGCCACCGTGGTCGGCATCCCCGCGCGCATCGTGCATGAGCATGTGCCGTCGGATCGCCTGGTGGCGATGGCCAAGAAAATGGGCTTCGATGCCTACGGTCTCAGCCGCGACATGCCGGATCCGGTGGCCAATGCCATCGGCGCCATGCTCGACCACATCCAGCAGCTCGACGAGCGGCTAGTGAGCGTGTGCAAGTTCCTGCACCAGATGGATTCGCGCATGCCGGAGCTGGAACTCTCCAAGCTCGAACTGCCGGATTTCTGCGCCGAAGGCTCGGTGCTAGATTCGCTGGCCGCGGCCAAAACCAAGCCCGATTCCGTTTTGAAATCCGAGTGAACGGCGGGCGCATGCCCATTTATTTCGACCACAACGCCACCACGCAACTCGATCCGCGTGTGCTGGACGCGATGTTGCCCTACCTGTCCGGGCCCTACGGCAACGCTTCCAGCCTGCACCGTTTCGGCCGCGCCGCGCGCGATGCGGTCGAGGGCGCGCGTGCGCAGGTGGCGGCGCTGGTGGGCGCGCAGTCGGGCGAGGTGATCTGGACCTCCGGCGGCACTGAATCGAACAATCTCGCGGTCAAAGGCGTGACCGAACTTGCGTCGCCGACGCGCGTGCTCTACGGCGTCACCGAGCATCCGGCGGTGATGGAAACCGCCGAATCGCTGAAGCATCGCGGCTGGGGCGTCGAGCCGGTCGCGGTGGATGCCGCGGGTGTCATCCGCTGGGAGGAATTCACGCGGCAGTTGCAGCGTGCGCCCGTGAAGCTGGTGGCGCTGATGCGCGCCAACAACGAAACCGGCGTGATCCAGGACGTGGCGCGTGCGGCGCCGCTGGTCCATGCGGCGGGTGCTTGGCTGCACGTCGATGCAGTGCAGGCGGCGGGCAAGATTCCGGTGGATTTTGCCGCGCTGGACTGCGACCTGATGAGCCTGTCCAGTCACAAGATCTACGGGCCGAAAGGCATCGGCGCGCTGATCAAGCGCAGCGAAGTCGAACTGACACCGCTGCACCACGGTGGCGCGCAGGAGCATGGCCTGCGTGGCGGCACTGAGAATGTCGCCGCCATCGCCGGTTTCGGCGCGGCGGCGGAACTGGCCAGGCAGGAACTGGATCAGCGCGCCGCGCACGCTCTGCATTTGCGCGAACGGCTGGAAGCCGGGCTGCGCGGAATGGCCGGCATCGAGATTTTCGGCGCAGGCCGCGAGCGCATTCCCAACACCATGCAGTTCGCCTTGCACGGCTACGACGGCGAAGCCCTGCTGATGCAGCTAGACCGCAAGGGCTTCGGTGTTTCCAGCGGCTCCGCCTGCGCCAGTGGCAGGGGTGAGCCGAGTCATGTGCTGCTGGGCATGGGTATTCCGCGCGAGACTGCCAAAGGTGCCATCCGCGTGAGCCTGGGTAAGGACAACACCGGGGCGGAAGTGGATCAGTTTGTAAGTATGTTGAAAGTGCTAAGTGCCAAGTGCTGAGTGCTCAGAAAAAGTCCATGGTCCGTTCAGCACTCAGCACTCAGCACTCAGCACTGATTTATCTTGACAACGCCGCCACCACGCAGCTGGACCCGCGTGTGCTGGACGCAATGCTGCCTTGGCTGCGCGAGCACTACGGCAATCCGGCGTCCGAACATGCAGCCGGCCGGCGCGCGCGCGCGGCGGTCGAGCAGGCGCGCGCGCAGGTGGCGGCGCTGCTGGGCGCAAGCGCCGAAGAGATCGTCTGGACCTCTGGCGCGACCGAATCAAACAACCTCGCGATCAAGGGCGTACTGGAATTTCGCGGTGCGCGTGCGGGCCATATCGTGACCTCGCGCATCGAGCACAAATCGGTGCTGGACACCTGCCGCTGGCTGGAAACACAGGGCGCTCGCGTCACTTATCTGAAGCCCGCGGCCAACGGCGTGGTCAGTCCCGAACAGGTGCTGGAAGCACTGACCCCGCAGACGGCGCTAGTGTCACTGATGTGGGTCAACAACGAGATCAGCAACATCAACGAAGTCGAGCGGCTCGCGCCCCTGCTGCGCGAGCGCGGCATCCTGCTCCACGTCGATGCGGTGCAGGCCGCGGGCAAGCTGCCGATCAACCTCGCGCAGACGCCGATCGATCTGCTGTCCGTGTCGGCGCACAAGCTTTATGGGCCGAAAGGCGTGGGCGCCCTGTTCGTGCGAAAACGCCCGCGTGCGCGGCTGGCGCCATTGATTCACGGCGGCGGTCACGAGCAGGGCATGCGTTCCGGCACGCTGGCGGCGCACCAGCTTGCCGGCATGGGCGAGGCCTATCGCATTGCTCGCGAGGAGTTGTCAGCCGACGCCGAACGCTTGGCCGGCCTGCGCGATGATCTCTGGCAGCGCTTGCAGGTTCTGCCGAAGATTGTCCTGAATGGTGATCCGCAGCTCCGTGCGCCGCATATCCTCAACGTCAGCTTCGAGGGCGCGGAAGGTGAAAGCCTGCGTGCGATGCTCGGCGATATCGCGGTGTCCAGCGGCTCGGCCTGTTCGTCCGTTACGCGCGAACCGTCCTTTGTACTGCGCGCGCTGGGGCGTGACGACGAATTGGCCGGTTCCTCGCTGCGTTTTTCGCTGGGGCGTTTTACCACTGCGGATGAAGTGGAACAAGCGGCGGGAAAAGTCATTGCCGCTGTGAACTGGCTGCGCGAGCTTTCGCCTTCATGGAATCCCTGAACATGGATAACGTTTTCGATTACGCGGTACCGATCTGGCAGCGGTTTTTAAAACCGGCGCATGCGGGGCAACTGAGCGGGCCGGACGTTGTGACCGCGGGAGCAGGAAGCCCGGCCGCAAAATCCCTACTGCGCATGCAGCTCAGGCTGCTCGACGGGCGGGTCACGGAGGCGCGTTTCCGCGCCTATGGCTGCCCCACCGCGATCGCGGTAGGCGAATGGCTGGCCGGGAACGCGCAGGGGAAATCTTTGGTCGCATTGAAAGGCATCAGCGTCGCGGATATTCGCGCGGCGCTTGAAATCCCGGATGATCGCGCCCATTGTGCCTTCATGGGTGAGGATCTCATCCGCAAGCTGCTGGCACAGGCGTGAACATGGGCATTAACACAGGCATGAATATCAGTCTCACCGAAAGCGCCGCCCGCCGTATCGGCGCGCAGATCGAGAAACGCGGCAAGGGCCTAGGTTTGCGCGTGGGCGTGAGAAAATCCGGCTGCTCCGGTTACGCCTACACGATGGATTACGCCGACGAAATCGGGCCGGATGACAAGGTGGTCGAGAGCTACGGTGCCAAGCTGGTGGTGAAATCGGAATATCTGCCGATGCTGGAGGGCCTGACCCTGGACTTCCAGAAACAGGGCCTGAACGAGGCGTTCAAGTTCCTGAATCCGAACGTAAAGGGGCAGTGCGGCTGCGGCGAAAGTTTTACCGTCTGAAGGCGCCGAAATTCCCCGGATAAATTGCCGCAGTGCGGCAATAAAGCCTATAATTCCGTGTTTCCAACCGTGTTTCCAATTTGCCCATTCCGGGCCTTTTCCTTTTGCTTTTTTAAGGAGTTAGCTGTGGCGGTCGAACGCACCCTTTCCATCATCAAACCCGACGCCGTGGCCAAGAACGCCGTCGGCAATATCCTTGCCCGCTTCGAGAAGTCCGGCCTGCGCATCGTCGCCGGGCGCATGAAGCACCTCACCGCCAAGCAGGCGGAAGGCTTTTACGAGGTGCACAAGGCGCGTCCGTTCTTCAAAGACCTGGTCAGCTTCATGATCAGCGGCCCGGTCATGATCTCCGTGCTCGAAGGCGAAAACGCCGTCGCAATTCACCGTGACCTCATGGGCGCAACCGACCCCAAGAAGGCTGCGCCGGGCACCATCCGCGCAGACTTCGCCGCCAGCATCGACGAAAATGCCGTGCATGGTTCGGACAGCCTGGACAACGCGAAGACCGAGATTTCCTATTTCTTCCGCGCCACCGAGCTGTGCCCGCGCACGCGCTGAGCAATGATCTGAGCAATGATTGATTCCGCAGGCACGCCGCAAAACCTGTTCGGTCTCGACCGCACGGAGTTGCGCGCGTGTTTCGCGGAGATGGGCGAAAAGCCTTTCCGCGCCGACCAGGTGATGCAGTGGATATACCGCCGCACCGCCGACGATTTCGACCTGATGACCAACATCAGCAAGGATCTGCGCACGAAGATGAAAGAACGCTTCGTCATCCGACACCCCGAACTCGTCACCGAACAGGTTTCGCAGGACGGCACGCGCAAGTGGGTCCTGCGCCTGGATGGCGGCCCTTCGGCAAGCGCAGGACAGGCGATCGAGACGGTGTTCATCCCCGAAGACGATCGCGGCACGTTGTGCATCAGCTCGCAGGTCGGCTGCGCGATGGACTGCTCTTTCTGCTCCACCGCGCAGCAGGGTTTGAACCGCAACATGACCACGGCGGAAATCGTCGCGCAGGTCTGGTTTGCAGCCAAGACCCTGGGCGGCGATTTCCAGAACGAACGAGTGATCTCCAACGTCGTCTTCATGGGCATGGGCGAGCCGCTGGCGAACACCGCCGCGGTGCTGCCGGCGATACACATTATGCTGGACGACTTCGGCTTCGGCCTGTCCAAGCGCCGCGTCACGGTTAGCACTTCGGGCTTGGTGCCCTACATCGACCGCCTGCGCGAGGACTGCGATACCGCGCTGGCAGTTTCACTGCACGCACCCAACGACGAATTGCGCAATGAGCTGGTGCCGATCAACCGCAAGTACCCGATCGCGGAACTGATGGACGCCTGTCGCCGCTACACCGCCGGCAAGGATCGCAAGACCCATATCGTGTTCGAGTACGTGATGCTGGACGGCGTCAACGATCATCCCGAACATGCGCGCCAGCTCGCCAAGCTGCTGGCCGGCATGGCCGCGAAGGTGAACCTGATCCAGTTCAATCCGTTTCCGGAAACGCGCTTCCGGCGCTCAAAGCCGGAAGCGATACAGCGCTTCTCCGAAATCCTGCGCGCCAAGCGCATCGTCACCACCACGCGCAAGACGCGCGGCGACGACATCGATGCGGCCTGTGGGCAGTTAGTGGGCAAGGTCCAGTCTCGTCAGAAAAATCGACTTAGCGGTATTCCAGTGGTGATGCAATGAGCACACAGGCCTGGAGCCGTTCGCGGTCGCTTGCATCCCAGCTGCGCGGGGTCCCTGCGCGCTGCTCACGTCTTCCCTGCTCTCAGTTCATAGGCAAGGCCCATTCTTGCCAGAAAAATCGCTTGAGCGGCATTCCGGTGGTGCTGCAATGAATTGCATTGAGGGTTTCGGCATGAAGAAGGCAATTCTTTTGGCGGCGAACCTGTTCATGCTGGCAGGCTGCTCCACGACGCCGGATCTGCCGCAGGGCGCGGACCTCAAGGAGGCGGCGCGCATCAACACCGAGCTGGGCATGGATTA
>JBOICL010000324.1:0-8352 GCA_050740055.1 Stenotrophobium sp. | reverse complement strand
GGCCTGCCGGTTGACGGCGTGCCGGTGTTCGATCACATCGAGCTGCAGTGGTTCGACCAGTACGTCAAGGGCATGAACGTCGGCGCCGACAAGCTCCCCAACGTCACCCAGTACGTTTACGGCTACGGCCACTACGTCGCCAGCACCGACTGGCCGAACCCGCAGGCGCAGGCGCAGAAGCTCTATCTGCGCGGCGATAAGAGCCTGTCCACAACCGCGCCCATCACCGGCGAGGCGTCGAACGTGACGGCACAGGAGCCGATCAACGGCCTGTGCTCGATCAGCGCCGCACAGTGGACCGCAGGGGCTCTCGGAGTCATTCCACTGCCCTGCTTTACCGACGACAGCGTGGCGGAACTCACCGACGTGGTGTACCAGACCGCGCCGCTGACTCAGAACATGTACATAAACGGCCCGATCGAAGCGGACGTGTGGATGTCCACCACCGCCAGCGACGCCGGATTGTCGGTACGCGTCGACGATGTTGATGCCAGCGGCAACGTCACCGCGCTGACCAACGGCATCCAGACCGCCTCGCTGCGCGCGGTGGATACGACACGTTCGCGCTACCTTGATGGCCTGATGATCCAGCCCTGGCATCCGTTCACGCAGGCGTCTGTACAGGCTCTGACCAGCGGCACGCCGGTGCTGGTGCCGGTCGAGATCTTCCCGACCAGCGCGATGATCGCCAAGGGCCACAGCCTGCGCGTCGCGGTCGGCGCCAGCGATCTGCCGCAAGGCGTGCCGCCGATCCCGACCCTGCTCAATTCGCTTGTCGGTGCGTTGACCATCTACAGCGACGTGGCGCATCCCTCCGGCGTCGTCATTCCGGTGGTGCCGGCCACGGCGTTGCAATGAGACGGCCGGTTCACGCCGGCTGAATCTAAATACGCCTCGGACAGCGCTTCACCCGCTAACCGGAATATAGGTAGTCAGTCAGTTTATTTATATTGAATGAATATTTATATATTCAATATGAAAAAACATTCTCCCCAGGAGAATCGGGACTAGCGGGTGGAGGTTTGCACCGGCTTGATGCGGCGCGCCAGAGTCCTCAGCACGGGGCGCGTTAGCCCGTAGATCAGCGGCGCCGCGACCGGCGCGAGCAGGCACCACACGGCGATGCCGTAGAGCGCAACCATGCCGTAATCCGTTATGAATTTCAGCGGCCCGGCGGCGAAGCGCTGCACCAGTTCCGTCACCGAGAAAAGCGGCACCGGCGGCTGGCGGAACA
Source organism: Stenotrophobium sp. (assembly GCA_050740055.1). Classification (GTDB taxonomy): domain Bacteria; phylum Pseudomonadota; class Gammaproteobacteria; order Nevskiales; family Nevskiaceae; genus Stenotrophobium. The sequence continues at coordinate 7,118 of JBOICL010000324.1, read as the reverse complement.
GCGCTTCACCCGCGCGGTAGAACGGCAGCAGCAGGATCAGTTGCAGCGGATAGACGAAGTAATTGATGACCTGGATGATCGGCTGGTTGAGCTTGAGCCGCCAGCCGGCGAGGCCGCACAGGATCATGGTACTGCCGAGTATGGGGAACACGCCGAGCACCGCGCCCAGCGCCAGCGTAAGCGCGATTTTTTCCGGCGTGATGCCCTGCCGCAACTGTGCCTTGATCGGCTCGACCAGACGGCGGTTCAGGAAAGAACCTTTTGCCGCGACGACCTAAGCCACGGCGCAGCAACAAATCCTGTGCGCCCGCGCCCGCCGGCAGGCGCAGCAACTGGATCAGCACGTAGGCACCCATCGCCATGTTGCCCAGCGTGAAGATCAGCAGCAGCCAGACGATGCGCGCGATCCAGCCGGTTTCCTTGTAGGCCACCCACAGCCAGAACCACAGGAAGGCGAAGAAGGTGTCGAACAGGGTGGCGATGAACCAGGGGTTGTTGCCTGCGCGTGGACGCGCCAGCAGGTCACGGATCGCCGCCATCACGCCGATGTGGCCAGTGGCCCAGGTCGAGATCGTAACCAGAGTGATGATGGCCGTGAGCGCGAGCAGCGTCATGCCTGTTTTCATGTTGCGCTCCATTCCCGGTATCCATCCGCAGGGCGCGCATCGCGCGCTACGCGTCAAGCTTTAAGCAGGGTGATCTGCATCAGGTTGACGCGCTCGACGCGGAAGCCGCATTCGCAATAGGCCAGATAGTAGCGCCACATGCGCAGGAAGCGCTCGTCGAATTGCTTGACGATCGCATCGCCCGCGGCCAGCACGTTGCGGTGCCAGGCGGCCAACGTGTCGGCGTAGTCCTTGGCGAAGAAGCGCGGGCTGTCGGCGTTGAGTCCGGCTTTCGCAGCCTCGTCGATGAACACGCCGGGCGTCGCCAGCATGCCGCCGGGGAAGATGTATTTCTGGATGAAGTCGATCTTGTTGCGGTAGTTGTCGAAGATTTCCGGATGGATGGTGATGCCCTGGATCGCGGCGCGGCCGCCGGGCTTGAGTGCCTTCTGGATCGCACTGAAATACACCGGCCAGAATTCCTCGCCGACCGCCTCGTACATCTCGATGGAAACGACGCGGTCATACTGTTCCGTGACATCGCGGTAATCGCGCAGCTCGAAGCTCACGCGGTCGGCCACGCCCGCCGCCGCCGCGCGGCGCTGCGCTTCTTCAAGCTGCTCCTTCGACAGCGTGATGCTGTGCACGCGGCAGCCGGCGTTCTGTGCGGCGTAGATGGCGAAGCCGCCACAGCCGGAACCGATCTCCAGCAGGGTATGTTCGGGCTTGAGGTCGAGCCGCTCGAACATGTTGCGAAACTTGTTGACCTGCGCGTCCATCAGCGTTTCGTTCGGCTTGATGAACATGCCGCTCGGTGCACTCATTGATTCTTCGCGGCGAAAAACGCCGCTCGAATACGCCATCGTCTCATCCAGCCACATCTTGTAGAACTCGTTGCCGAGGTCGTAGTGAAACTGGATGTTCTCGGCCGCCTTGCGCTTGGTATTGGCGCGGCGCCTGTGCTTGAGCCAGCCGAGAAAGCGCGCGACGAAATTCTTCTCGTAGGGGCCGAGATAATGCGGCTCGTTGAGGTACATCAGGGCCAGCAGGGAACTCATGTCCGGGCTGTCCCAAAAGCCGTCGAGATAGGCTTCGCCGAATCCGACTTCGCCATTCTTCAGCACATGGCGGATCATCGTGCCGTCGCGGATATTGAGCACGCCGCGCAGTTCCGGGCGCTCGGTTCCGCTGAACACGCGCTTTTCCCCATTGGGCAGGTTCACTTCGAGCTGGCCGATCTTGATGCCCTTGAGCATGAACATCAGCAGGCGCAGGCCCCAGCTCAGGCCGCCAGATTTTTTGGCGAATACGGCCGGCAACTCCGGCGAGAAGCCATCCCTGGGCAGCAGGTTGCCGCGCGTGGCGACCCGGATTTCTTCGTGTTGTTTGTTCATGTGACCCCGGCTTCCGGCGGTTTCGGTTTGTGGTGGAACCTTGCGCCGCGCAACCAAATCTTGAGTGCCTCCCAGTGAATGCCGGCGACCACCTTGAGGGTCATCAGCGGCATCAGCAGGACCTGTTTCAGCACGTTTCCGTCCGTGAACGGCCTGCGTTCGGCGGCGACGGTGGCGTCGAGGATGGCTACACCCTCGCGGAACTCGTTGATCGCCATGCGTAAGCGCTCGCCCGGCTCGCTCAGGGTGAAACGGTAACGCCCCACCAGATCGAGAAACGGCGACACGTGAAAGCACTTCTCTTTCTCGTGTACCTGCTCATACGCAAAAGGCTGGCCGCCGGATGCGAGCAGGTAGCTGTGCCGCTCGCCGAAGGTATTGCGCACCTCGGCAATCACCGCCCGCGTGGTGCCGTCCGCGTGCTCGCAGTACCACAGGCTGATGGGGTTGAAGGCGAAGCCGAACAGGCGCGGCATGCACAGCAGGCGGATGCGGCCACCGTCCGGCCGGATGCCGGCCTCGCCCAGCACCGCCTCCGCCCATGTGCGCAAGGCGCCAGGCTGCTGCGCGCCGTGGTCGCGGTCGTGGAAGGACAGGACGTTGAAGCGGTTATGCGAAAACAAGCGCAGGCCACGCGCCAGTTCGTCGATGCGGTCTATGTCGATCAGCAGGTAGAACACGCGGTAAACGAAGCGGTAAAACGGCGCCACCAGGCGGCGGTGCATGATGCGGGCGGGGTAGAGGAAACCTGCGGCTTGCTCTGAGTGCTGAGTGCTGCTGTTCATAGCTTCGCCCATTCCGGCAAGCACTCCCTGTCCACCCCGGCTACGGCGCGCAGGCCGGAACTGAGGCCGTCTTCGTGGAAACCATAGCCGCACCATGCGCCCGCCCACCACAGCCCGGTCTTGCCCTGGATCTCGTGCAGACGGCGGTGGGTGTCCACCGAGGACGCGCCGTAATGCGGATGATGGTAGACCGTTTCGTAGAGGATTTTCTCGCGCGGAATCTCGCGCGTGGGGTTGAGCGTGACGATGTAATTCACCGGGCCGGGAATGCCTTGCAGCAGGTTCATCCAGTAGCTGCCGCAGATGCGCTGGTCGTGAATCTCATCCACCGGGTGCAGGTAGTTCCAACTCGCCCAGGCGGTTTTGCGCCGGGGCAGAAAAGACTTATCGGTGTGAAGGACGCAGCGGCTCTCGTTGTAGGGAATGCCGCCTAGCACCTCACGCTCTTCGGCCGAGGCGTCGGCGAGCAGACCCAGCGCCTGATCGCTGTGAGTGGCACAGACGGCGCGATCGTAGCGCTCATCTCCGGCCGCGCTGCTGACGGTCACGCTGCCATCCGCGCGGCGCAGTCCCGTCACGCCGGCTTTGAGTCGCAACGCACCCCTGTACTCCGCGAGGATTTTTTTCACATAGCTATGGCTGCCGCCAATCACGGTCTGCCACTGTGGCTGGTCCATGGTCGTGAACAGGCCATGCGCATCGAAAAATCGCATGAAATCGTCTGCCGGATATTCGGCCGCCTGCTTCGGCGAACAGCTCCAGATCATGCCGGCCATCGGCAGCAGGTAGCGGCTTTGCAGCTCCGGCGAATAACCTTCCGCGCGCAGAAAATCGCCCAGAGAACCGGCTGGCAGGCGCCCACTTTTCAGCAGCGCATTGCAGTGCTTGTTCAGGCGCACGATGTCCAGCAGCAGGCGGATGTGCGAGGGCCGTAAGAGGTTAGACGGCTGAGCGAACACCGTGAACAGGTTGTCGCTGCCCTTCCACTCGTAGGCGCCGCCGCCCAGTGAAACAGCGAAGGACATTTTGGTGTCACGCGTCTTCACGCCTAGTTCGTGGAACAGGCCTGTGAGGTTGGGATAATTCACCCCGTTGTAGACGATCCAGCCCGTGTCGACCGGCACGGTCGACACAGCGGACGGTGTTTCGACCGGCACCATCACCGTGTTGGTGTGGCCGCCGACGCGGTCATCCTGTTCGTAGAGCGTCACCTCGTGGCGGCGCGAAAGATAACGCGCGGCGGACAGGCCGGAAATGCCGCTGCCGATGACCGCGATTTTCATGCGTGTAATACCGGCGAGTCTGCCGATACCGGCACCCGCCCGCGACACGGTGTTTTTGCGTAGCAAAACGGGTGCGGGAGCGGGCGGTGGGGTGCCGACCTTTGCGATGGTCGCGGGCTTCGGATCGCCTCCCGGCTTCGCCCCGGCCAAGCCTCGCAGCTTGGCGTTCGCCAGCTATGGACTGCCACTGGCAGTCCATGAAACCCTGGCTCACCCCATTGCCCTTCGGGCAAGCACCGTGTCGGCACCCGCTCTCCCGGTTTATGCGGGAGCACTCGTGCTATATTATTAGTTAAATAAAAATAAATCATATTATTTATAACAACAAATGCCTGGGGAATTGAAGAGCGGGAGCGGTGTAAATTCTAGTAAAGGCGCGCCTGCCTGTGATTACGGCACGGAACCGTTTCAGGATGCGCAAGCTCCGAAATTTGTACGGATTTTGTGCTCAACGCGGCGCTGGCCTGCGCATCCCCCGGTTTCACCCATTCACAGGGCATTCAGGTCACAGGTCTATTGTCCGGTTTCGTCCCTACCTGCATCCAGACCGTGATAGTGGTATTGAGTGATAGCGGATGTGGCCGTTTTCCACGATAAAAAGGAGCTTTTTATGAAACGTCTGTTATTTGCAGCAGCGCTGGCTGTTGCCGCCGTTCCGGCCCTCGCCCAGGTCGGCGTGTCGATCAATGTCGGACAGCCTGGCTTCTACGGCCAGATCAATATCGGCGACGCGCCGCCGCCGCAGGTGATCTACACGCAGCCGGTCGTGATCGAGCCCGAAGTTGTCGGCGTTGCGCCGATCTACCTGCGCGTTCCGCCGGGTTACGAAAAGCATTGGCGCAAGCACTGCCGTCAATACGATGCCTGTGGCCGGCCGGTTTATTTTGTGAGTGACGACTGGTACGACAACCGCTACGTGCCGTATTACCGCGAGCACCACGGCCATCATGACGAAGACGATCAGGGCAACCGCGATCACGATCATGGGCATGGGCATGGTCATGGTCACGACGAAGATCATGACCACGGTCATGGCCACGGGCACGATCACGACGATTGATGCGGGCTTAGGGAATACTGGGGCCGCTGCGGACTATTTCTTCTTCAGCAGCGGCCTCAGCGTCGGCCAGATCGCATCCAGCAGTTGCGGCTGCGCGGCCTCGACCGGATGCAGGCCATCGGCCTGGAACTGTGTGGGGTCGCCGGCGATGGCGGCGAGGAAGAACGGCACCATCGGCACTTTCTGCGACCTGGCGACCTCCGCAAAACTCTTGCGGAAAGCATCCACATAGACCTCGCCGTAATTCGGCGGCAGGCGCATCTCGAAAATCGCTGCCTGCGCATGCTGCCTGCGTGACAGTTCGATCATCTTCACCAGATTCGCCCGCATCTGCTGCGTCGGCAGGCCACGCAAGCCGTCGTTGGCGCCCAGCTCGATCAGCACGATAGCGGGATGATGCACCGCCAGTTCCACGGGCAGACGGTCCAGCCCCCCCGCAGTGGTTTCGCCGCTGACGCTGGCGTTGACCACGTCATACCGGTAGCCTGCCTGCGCCAGTTTTAGCCGCAGCAGCGCGACCCAGCCGTGGTCCACGTCGATGCCATAGCCCGCGCTGAGGCTGTCGCCCATCACCAGGACCGTGTGCGGCGGCGCGGCGAAAGCGCTGACCGAACACGCCCACAGACACAGCAAAACGAAGAAGCGCTTGATCATGACCGATGCCGTAATCGCAAAAAATGTGCGCAAACAGATTAGCAGCGGCAGCACGCCGCTGACGATACTCGACGGCGCCGATGTGCAAATCGCGGCGGGCGAATCGGTGGCCATCGTCGGCGCCAGCGGCTCCGGCAAGACCACGCTGCTGTCGCTGCTCGCGGGCCTCGACCTGCCGACCTCAGGCGAGATCGCGCTGGACGGACGCAGCCTGACAGGCATGGACGAGGACGAGCGCGCCGCACTGCGTGCCGGGCGTGTCGGCTTCGTATTTCAGTCCTTCCAGCTGCTCGGCGGATTCACTGCGCTGGAAAATGTGATGCTGCCGGCGGAACTGGCCGGGCGCAGGGACGCCGCCGCGCAGGCACGCGCTGCGCTGGAGCAGGTCGGCCTGTCCGCGCGACTCACGCACTACCCGCACCAGCTCTCCGGCGGCGAGCAGCAGCGCGTCGCCATCGCCCGCGCCTTTGCCGGGCAACCAAAAATCCTGTTCGCCGACGAACCAACCGGCAACCTCGACACCGCCACCGGCGCGCGCGTCATCGACCTGCTGTTTGAGCTGAACCGCACCCATCACGCCACGCTGGTCCTGGTCACGCACGACGCCAGTCTCGCCTCGCGCTGCGGCCGCGTGCTGACGCTGCGCGAAGGGCAGCTGCATGAGTAGCGCCGCGCTGGCCTACGCCTGGCGCAGCCTGCGGCGCGGCTGGCGTTCCGGCGACCTGCTGATTCTGGCGCTGGCGCTGGCCATCGCGGTCGCCGCTGCTTCGGCGGTGGGTCTTTTCACCGAACGCGTGCGCGCCGCGCTGGACAGCCAGTCCGGCGATGCGCTCGGCGCGGACCTCATCTTTAGTTCCCGCGACCCGATTCCCAGCTCGGTGGCGCAGGCCGCCACCGCGAGCGGCGCGCGCAGCAGCGAGGTCGTGCAATTCCCCAGCGTCGTCACGCAGGGCAGCGCCCTGTCGCTGGCCACGGTCAAGGCGGTCACGGACGGCTACCCGCTGCGCGGCAAATTGACGCTGAGTGACGAACCGTTTGGCCCGGCGCGCATCGCCAGTGGCATCCCCGCGCCGGGCGAAGCCTGGGTGGACCTCAAGCTGTGGACGGCGCTGAACCTCAAGCCCGGTGACACGGTGCAGGCCGGCTCCGCGAAGTTTCGCGTCAGCGCCATCATCGTCACCGAGCCGGATCGCGGCGGCGGCTTCATGGATTTCGCACCGCGCTTCCTGATCAACGCCCACGATCTGCCTACGAGTAAATTACTCGGCCCCGGTTCACGCGCGCAGTATTCGCTGATGATCGCCGGCACCGCACAGCAGCTTGAAACGCTGCGCGCG
>JBOICL010000323.1:0-3564 GCA_050740055.1 Stenotrophobium sp. | reverse complement strand
TGCTGATCGAGACCCTGACCGGCATCGGCGCGAACGTGCGCTGGGCCTCCTGCAACATCTTTTCGACGCAGGACGAAGCGGCCGCAGCCATCGCCGCGACCGGAGTGCCGGTGTTCGCCTGGAAGGGTGAGACGCTGGAAGAGTACTGGGATTGCACGCTGGATGCAGTCACTTTTCCTGGCCTGAAAGGCCCGGAAATGGTGGTGGACGACGGCGGCGACGTGACGCTGCTGATCCACAAGGGCTACGAGATGGAGAAGGGCGACAAATGGGTGGACAGCGCCTCGTCCAGCCACGAAGAACAGGTGATCAAGAACCTGCTCAAGTGCACCGCCAAGGAACGTCCCGGCTTCTGGACGCAGGTCGTCGCCGAATGGCGCGGCGTGTCCGAGGAAACCACCACCGGCGTGCACCGCCTCTACCAGATGATGGAAGCGGGCAAACTGCTCGTCCCCGCCATCAACGTGAATGACTCGGTCACCAAGTCCAAGTTCGACAACCTCTATGGTTGCCGCGAATCGCTGGCCGACGGCATCAAGCGCGCCACCGATGTGATGGTCGCGGGCAAGGTCGCGGTGGTCTGCGGCTATGGCGATGTCGGCAAGGGCTCCGCACATTCCCTGCGCGGCTTCGGCGCGCGCGTGATCGTCACCGAGATTGATCCCATCAACGCCCTGCAGGCGGCGATGGAAGGCTTTGAAGTGACCACCGTCGAAGACACGCTGGGCCGTGGCGACATCTATGTCACCACTACCGGCAATCGCGACGTCATCACGCTCGGGCACATGGAGCGCATGAAGGACCAGGCCATCGTCTGCAACATCGGCCACTTCGACAACGAGATCCAGGTCGAGCAGCTGGGCAAGGCCGCCACCAGGCTCAACATCAAGCCGCAGGTGGACAAGTACACCTTCAAGACCGGCCATTGCCTGTACCTGCTGGCCGAAGGCCGCCTGGTGAACCTGGGCTGCGCGCACGGGCATCCGTCTTTCGTCATGAGCAACAGCTTCTCCAACCAGACGCTGGCACAGATCGACCTGTGGGCGAACAAGGACAAGTACAAAAAGACCGTGTACCGCCTGCCCAAGCATCTCGACGAGGAAGTCGCGCGCCTGCATCTGGAGAAGATCGGCGTGAAGCTGACCACGCTCACCGATGAGCAGGCCGAGTACCTGGGCGTGAACAAGAACGGCCCGTACAAGCCTGACCATTATCGTTATTGACACCTAGCCGCCAAGTAACTGGGAGACGCGAGACGTGAGACGTGAGACGCAAACCGCTGCTGCGACGGACGGCGTACCGTCTCCCGTCTCCCGTCTCCCGTCTCCCGGCAAAGTCACTTTCTCCCTCGAACTATTCCCGCCACGCACACCCGAAGGCGCCACCAAGCTGCCTGAAATCGTCAGGAACCTCGCGTCGGTCAAACCGGAATACTTTTCCGTAACCTTTGGTGCAGGTGGTTCTACGCAGGACGGCACCTTCGAGACGGTGCAGATGGTGCGGCAGACCACCGGCATCGAAGCCGCACCGCACATCTCCTGCATCGGCTCGACACGCTCAAAAGTGAAGGCCCTGCTCGACCAGTACCGCGAGATCGGCATCACGCGGCTGGTGACGCTGCGCGGCGATCTGCCTGCGACAGCCACTGCCCCGGCCGCACCTGGCGAGCTGCATTACGCCAACGAGCTGATCAGTTTTATCCGCGAAACGCACGGCAAGTATTTTCATCTCGAAGTCGCGGCTTACCCGGAGATGCACCCGCAGGCGGCGGATCCCGAAGCCGACTTCGAGAATTTCTGCCGCAAGGTCGAGGCCGGTGCCGACGCGGCAGTGACGCAGTATTTCTATAACGCCGGCGCCTACTTCGATTTCACCAACCGCTGTGCACAGGCGGGCATCCGCATTCCCATCGTCGCCGGCATCATGCCGATCACCAACTACGCGCAGATCACGCGCTTCTCCGCCGCCTGCGGCGCAGAGATCCCGCGCTGGATACGGCTGCGCCTGGAGCAGTACCAGGACAACAAACCAGCGCTGCTGGATTTTGGTCTCGACGTGGTCACGCAGCTATCGCGCACGCTGCTGGACAATGGTGCGCCGGGCCTTCATTTTTATACCTTGAACCAATCTGAGGCGACGCTGCGGTTGTGGAGGAATCTGGGCTTACCAGTGAGTGCTGAGTGCTGAGTGCTGAGTGCTGAGTGCTGAGTGCTGAGTGCTGAGTGCTGAGTGCTGAGTGCAAAAGCATGGCCGCTTTGCCTTGACTTAGCACTCAGCACTTCGCACTACAATCACTCACCCACCAGGAGCATCGTTGCTGACTTTCCACGGCCTGCCGTTTTTATCCAGGTAGAACTGCTGCATTTCCTGCTCATTGAACGGCCGTGAGCCGATGCGCCCGAAGACAGCGATCTGGCCGCCGCTCTCGTCCACCGCGCGATCACGATCCAGCCCCCTGCTCAGGGCCAGCGCCGGTTCGGCAGTCTTATAGTGCGCAATGAGTTCGGGCTTCGGTTCGGGTGAAAAACCATAGAACTTCGGTTGCGTGTCCGGTGCGGTGAGTTGCAGCACCTGTAGACCGTTCTTGCCATCGGCAACGTAGGCGAACAGCGAGGCGTTGGTGCTGCCGATGATGACATCGCGGGCATCGCTGATCCGCCCTCCGGCGGTGTACGTCGTCAGCAGTTTCGGGTGCTCCGGATTTTCGACATCGACGATGCCCAGTCCTTCGGCGCCTGCGGCGACATAAGCGTAGGTGCGCGCCACGTAAACTCGCTGCGCGTTCCTGAAGGCAATCGTGGCTTCCGGCAGGATTTTCGGCCGATCCGGATGCGTGATGTCCACCACCTGCAAGCCATCTGCCGTGGCCGCGAACAGGTAGCGGAACTGCACCTGTGTGGCGCGCACGCCGTGCAGCGGAATCACGCTGACTTTTTTCGGATGCAGCGGATCGCCAAGATCCAGCACCACCACGCCGGCATCGGCCGAGACGTAAACCCAGTTGCCCGCCACAGTCAGGTGCCGCGCACCCTTGAGTATGCCGCCTTCGTTCCAGGTCAGCGCGCGTGTGAGGAAATTGTTGCGCGGGTCGCCGTCCTGCAGCGTATCGACATTGGTCAGGATCAGCCCTTCCTGGCGATCCGTGATCAGCGCGTAGTGGTAGATCGGATGGAAGGGCTGCTCCTGGTTGACGACGCGCATCAACTCGCCCTGGTTGCGCAGGGGGTTGATCGGCTGGTTGGTCGGCAGCGCCACACAACTGGCGTCGGCGCTGCGGATGCGGGTGTCGTGGCCAAGCGGCGAAAACGGCGCGGTGACGATGCGTTCGGAAAATCCCTTGTTGGCTATAGAGGCGACATCGTAGATCTGCATGCCCTTGTGGCCCTGCGCGACGTAGAGATATTCACCGCGCAGTTGCAGGCAGCCCACCGCGTCGCCGGTGTCGTGGCCGTAGGCATTTTGCAATTCACCGCTGTGACTGAGATGCGCCTTGTAGTCATCAGGATAGGCGTAGCGTTGCAGGTAGGAGCCGATGACCGCCTGCGGCTCTTCCCACTCGGTAAC
>JBOICL010000322.1:0-7481 GCA_050740055.1 Stenotrophobium sp. | reverse complement strand
GGCAGTCTCGACGCGCAGCAGTATTTCCGCTACGCCGGCCTGTCCAATGCGCGCGCCACCCTGCAACTCAGCGGACTGTACCGGGCCGGCGGCGGATTCTTCGCGCCCACCGTCGCCGTGTGGAGTTCGGCCCTGGGGATGGCGTCCCGCAGCCACATCCGCAGCGGCGGCGAGTACCGCGGCGGCGTCTACGTGGACGAGCAGCTCAGCACCGCAATCAACCTACGGCTCGGCGGCTATGCCAGCGAGCGCGACGCGGACAGCGAGGTCTTCACCCTACGCGACAAGGCCGCCACGCTCGACGCCGGCTGGCTGCTCGGCGACCGACTGACGGCGCATCTTGGTTACGAATACCGCTACGGCGGTTTCGCCGTGTCCAGTCCCGCGGATCCCGGCGCTCTGGCGTTCTCCACCGCGCACCGGCACGATGACACGCTCAGTATCGACGGCGTCGGCAATATCGTTTACCGGCTCAAGGGTCACGCGCAGATCGGAACCTTCGGGCTCAACTACGCGCTGACACCCACGCTGGCACTCGATGCGCAGGCGCAGAAAATTCACAGCGTGGCCGTCTCCCATGATCACTACGACCGCTGGTTGACCGAACTGTGTCTGTTCGTGAGATTCTGACCGGATTGTTGCGGCCTGCGTGTTTAGGGCCACCCGCTCTTGCCGATTCAGCTTTGCAGACTGTTTTATATTATTGATCTATATAACAAACAGTCGCTAATATATAACAGTTGCAGCCTGCTTCACAGCGAAAGCGGGTGCCGACACGGTGCTTGCCCGAAGGGCAATGGGTGCGGGAGGCACCCGAAGCCCGCGACTGCGCTTAAGTCGACACCCAACCGCCCGCTCCCGCCCCCGTTTTGCTAAGCAAAAACGCCGTGTCGCGGGCGGGTGCTCAGGTCCACGCTTCCAGAACGTGCACACGCTCCGCCCCCGGCGTTCTGGCGAGCTCGCGTGTTTCCGGCAGGTCGCGCGTTTTGTGCAGAACAGCGGATTTGAAGCCGAAGCCACGTAGCAGTTTGAGTCCCTGTTCGCGCGTTTCGAAATGCACGTGGAGACGGCCCTTGACGAAGCTGCCGATCACCTTGCCGAACAGCCTGGAGGAGGCGCCGCGCTGGTCGCTTTGCAGGTAGGCGTCAGCCAGGTACAGCCCCTGCGGAAAACGCGACAGGGTCTTGGCGATGCGCCGCCATACACCGTGTGCCGCGGCCGGGTCGAGGTAATTCATCAGGCCCTCGGTGATGATCGCGGTGCCGCGCTTGGGGTCCAGCGTCTTGGCGATTCCCGCCAGCGATTTAGCGCCGCTGCTGGCGAGCGCATCGAGCACGACGACGCGATGTCCGTCCGCAAGCAGCCCCGCGTCTTCCAGCAGGCGGCGCTTGGTCGCAACCATCGCGGGCAGGTCGGTCTCGATGTAGGTGAGGCGATCGCCATAGCGCTGCATCATGCGCAGGCCGCGTCCCGACAGACCGGCAGCGATTTCGATGACCTGGCTCACTTGGCCTGCATCAATCGCCTTCGTAAGCCGCGCGTCGATGCCGCGATGCCGCGCCAGCATCAGCGCATCGAAAGAGGGCGCGCCGAAGCGCGACAAGGTGCGCGTGAGCAGCCCGAAGGCGCGGTCCAGCCGCTTGCCCTGTGCCGTGGCGAGGGCGGGATGCGACAAGCCCTGCCGTACCCAGAAATAGCTGGTGGCGTAGGCGGTGGGACTGATTTTTTCGGAGGGCGTGACGGGTTTGGTCATGGCAGGGTCTGCGAAGTCAACGCTGCACAGCATAGCCGAACCCGGCCTCAGACTCCGGGCGCGCCAGGAAAGCCGACGTAGTACTGGCCGGTGAGCATGCCGCCATCCACCGCGATCTCCGCGCCGCAGAGGTAGGAGGACTCGTCGCTGGCGAGAAACAGGCTGGTGCGCGCCACTTCTTCCGGCTCGCCCACGCGCTGCAGTGGCACCATGGTGTAGCGCTTGTTCACATCGGCCTTGGGTTCGGCGTAGGGATTGCCCATCGCGGTGTCGATGCCGCCCGGATGCACGGAGTTGACGCGCACGCCCTGGTGGCCGAATTCCATTGCGGCAACCCTGGTCAGGCCGCGGATGCCCCACTTGCTGGAGCAGTAGGCGCCGAGGCCGTTGGCACCCTTCATGCCGTCGGCGGAGGAGATGTTGATGATGGAGCCGCGCTTGCGCGCAACCATCTGCGCACCCACCATTCGGGTGCCGAGGAAGGTGCCCAACAGGTTCACCGAAATGACTTTCTCGAAGTCCGATTTCTGCGTGTCGGCGATAGTCCTGAACAGCAACACGCCGGCGTTATTCACCAGTGCGTCGATCTCGCCGAATGCGGCCTTGGTCTTGGCGATGAGGTTCTGCCAGCTCGCCTCGTCGGTCACGTCGTGATGCACGAAGATCGCCTGGCCCTTGAGTTCCTGTGCGAGCTTTTCGCCATCGGCGTCGAGCACGTCGGCAATCACCACCTTTGCGCCTTCTGCCGCAAACACACGCACCGTGGCCGCGCCCATGCCACGCGCACCGCCGGTGATAACCGCAACCTTGTCTTTGAGCCGAGTCATAAATCCTCCGTTGTGATGATCGTTATTCCGTATGAAATCTATCCGAGCCGCCGGGCGCCTGAGTCATGCAAATGGTGGAGATGCGCTTGAACCCGAATTTCGGTTGTATGCTTATCGCAATCACCGGGAGACGCGCATGCAGGAACCGACACGCGAGACCTTGTTGAAGCTGCAACGCATGGATATGGCGCTGGTGCGGGCGGTGCTGGTGCATCCGACCTTCCTGCTGGAGCGGGAATACCAGCGCCTGCGCTATGTTCTGAGTTTCGCGCGGCTGAACTGCTTCGCACCGGGCGCGGCGGTTGAACGGCAGCCGCGTGCCGAGATTGTGCTGGACCAGAACATCATCGCGCCGTTTCGCGAGATCGTGTTGCGCGACCTTTATCCATCCCTGCGCCGCGAAGACGAGCCGCGCGAGCGTCTCGCCGGATGTATCAAACACCTCGCCGTCCTGCATGCCGCCGTACTGGCCGCGCGCAAGCAACTGCTCGAACGCCATCGCAACGATTTCAGCGAGCAGGAACTGGATGCCGAAGTGGGGCACAAGGCGCTGGTGACTATCGCCGGTGGCGGTGGCGGCGCGGGTTATGTCTATATCGGCGCGGCGGCGCGCCTGCGTTCGGAGGGTGTGTCTTCCGATTACCTGGTCGGCGCTTCCATCGGCGCCCTGATCGGCGCGTTCCTGGCGCGCACCCGCAAGCTGGACATCGACGCTTTGATGGCCTGGGCCAAGGGTCTGCGCGCGCGTGACATTTTCGGCCGGCCGTATGTCGGCGCGACCCACACGCTGCCGGGTCTGACGCGCCTGCACCTGCGCGACATGCACAAGAAGTTCGTCCATCCCGACGGCACGCCGCTGCGCCTGAAGGATCTGGAGATTCCCTACGAGGCGGTGATCTCCGGCGTGCATGCGCCGGTTTACAACCACCTGCCCGCGGTGCTGCGCGAGATCGTCACGCCGGGCAAGCGCAGCAAGAGTTTCTCCAAGCTGCTGGCGGAACGCATGCTGCTGCTCGGCGCGCTGGTCAATCCGCATGTGGTGCGCGCGATCGTGCTCGGACGTAACGCCGACACGCGCGACATGCGCGTCGCCGATGCCGTGGGCCTCTCGGCCGCCATTCCCGCGGTCTTGCAGTACGAGCCGCCGCATCGGGATGTGCAATCGGATGCAATCCTCGCGCACCTGCGCAAGCAGGAAGATGTGGCGCTGTTCGTGGATGGCGGTGTATCCAGCAATGTGCCGGCGCGCATCGCCTGGGAGGGCGTGCAGGCGGGCCGCATCGGCACGCGCAATGCCTTTTACATGGCGCTGGACTGTTTCCACCCACAGTGGGATGCGCGCCACCTGTGGCTGTGGCCGGTGACGCAGGCGGTGCAGTTGCAACTGCCCGCGCAGCGGCCTTACTTCGACTGGCTGATGCGTTTCGAGCCCACGCTGTCGCCGCTCAACCTGTTGCCGTCACCTATGGATTTTGACCGCGCGTTCAAGTGGGGCTGGGATCAGGCGGATGTGATGGTGCCGTTCCTGCTCAAGGCGTTGCAGCCGGTGAGTTGGCTTCCTTGAATACGCCCAGCCGCTCCGGTGGTCAGAAGGTTTCCTTGTAGGGCCGCAGGTCTAGTTCCTGCGTCCACGCTGAGCGGTGCTGCACATGCAGTTGCCAGTAGGCTTCTGCGATTGCGTCGGGATGAAGCGCGCCGTCTTCGCCTTTTGAAAGCAGCAAGGCCTTGCCGATGCCATAACCAAATTTGCCGGCGCGGTCGCCGTCCACGATGCCGTCCACGACCACATGCGCGACGTGAATGCCTTCGGGTCCGAACTCGCGCGCGAAGGCCTGCGCGTGGATGCGCAGGCCCGCCTTGGCCGCTGCGAAAGCGCCGAACTTGGGCCGGCCGCGCAGCGAGGCGCTGGCGCCGGTGAACAGCAGGGTGCCGCGCTTCTGCGGCAGCATGCGCTTGATCGCTTCATGCCCGGCCACAAAGCCGCCGTAGCAGCAGGTCCGCCACATCTTCTCAACGAATTCCGGCGTCGTCGCCGAAAAACTCGTGGGCAGATTGCGTTCAGAGGCATTGAACACGACGAGTTCAGGGACATGCCCGGCGCCGGCGATGCGGTCGAACAGCGCCTGGATCTCGGCTGGACGGGCGGCATCGGCAGCAACCGCGGTGGCCGCGCCGCCGCTCTGGCGTATCCCGGCCACCAGCGGCTCCAGCTTGTCGATGCCGCGGCCGGCGGCATAGACGTGCAGGCCCTCTGCGGCGAAGCGCGCGCACAGTGCGCCGCCTATGCCCATGCGAGTTCCGGCGCCGATGACAACAGCACAGGCATTGGACGGTTGTTTGGTAGTCATGGCAGCCCCTATTTTGAAAAGCAGAATTGTGCGCGATGAAGCGCGCTGATGCCGATCATGGCATCCCTGCGGCGCGGTTAGCGAGAGCGGGTGCCGACACGGCATTTGCAAGAAGAGCAATGGATGAAGGAGGCGCCCGAAGTCCATGACCAGCGCGAAGGTCGGCACCCCACCGCCCGCTCCCACACCCGTTTTGCTGCGCAAAAGCACCGTGTCGCGGGCGGGCGCTTTCTCGAATGGCGCGGCTTGCGCTGCCAGCGCGCGATCATGGGTTCACAATGCTAAAGTTTGCGAGGGCAGTCCATCACTTCCGAAGGAAAGAAAATGCGCAGATTTCATGTTTTGCGGTGCTTGTCGCTCGCCGTCTGCAACGTCGGTCTGGCAGCGCTTTTCGCCGGTCTCGCCGCCTGCGGAAATTCCAGCGCGCCCACCTCGACCTCCGCTCTGGCTCCAGCGGACGATCTGCCAGAGACCGGCTTGCAGGGCGAGGTGCCGCTCGCCGATCAGCTCAGCGGCCGTGCCGCGCTCGGCTATCGCAAGGGTCTGCGCTTGGTCGGGCAGAACAACATCATGAGCCGCGGCGCCAACTTCGATCTCGCCTGGCTCGATGACTGCGCCTATGTCACCACCACCTCGCCGCAGTCGCTGTTCGGCCCCGGCTCGACGCCCTATCTCGACCCCCAGTACAACCCGCTGAACGGCATGGCGGTAATCGATGCGTCCGATCCCACCAATCCCAAACTCGTGAGCATTCTGCAAAGCCCGGCGATGCTGGCGCCGCACGAATCCCTGCACGCCAACCAAGCGCGGCACATCATCGTCGGCGTCCGCGCCGGCGGCACGATCATCGATGTCTACGAAGCGCAGGACTGCCGGCACCCGATTCTCAGATCCTCATTCAACTTCGCCCCCAGCATCACCCTGCCGAGCCTGCCGACCATACCGGGCTTCGGCAGCAGCCTGAACACGGGCACGGCCTTCGTCGGCCACGCGATGTGCATGACCGACGATGGCCGCACCGCCTACGCCACCAGCTCCGCGCAAAGCAACGCCGTGATCGACCTGGACGATCTGGCACACCCCAAGCTCATCCAGCTCTTCGCCCCGGCGGCGCACGACTGCGGCACCAGCCCGGATGGCAACCGCCTCTACCTGGCGATCTTCGGCTTCGAGTCCCTGGGGCTGGGAATCCCCAATGGTCCTTCGGTGGGCCAGAACGGCATGATGATCGTGGATTCCAGCGCCATCCAGAACCGCACCGCCGCCACGGCGCCGCTGCTTCTCGGCCTTGCACCGCCCATGATCGGCTTCGTCGGCTGGAGCAATGTCGCTGACGGCGAAGCGCCCAGCGCCGGTTCGCACACCGCCCGCTGGTTCAGGAATCACGGCCGCACCTACCTCTATTCCAGCGACGAATGGCCCACGGCAGGCGTCTGCCCCTGGTCGCACAGCCGCATCATCGACATCACCGACGAGACTCACCCGGTCGTCGTATCGAACATCCAGCTGGAGGTGGACCAACTGGCGAACTGCCTGACGACCATTCCCGACAACGCCAACTATTCCGCGCACTACGTCGGCATCGACAACGTCAACGAGGCGACCACCCTGTTCACGTCCAATTACTCGGCGGGCCTGCGCGTCTGGGATATCCACGATCCCACGCACCCGAAGGAAATCGCCTATTGGCACCCGGTGCCGAATCCGAACACGCCGACGGTCCCGTTCTCGGCGGAGTTCGGCAGTTCCGGCTCGAACTGGGACGCGGTACCGACCTACGTGCGCTATCGGCCTGAAACCGGGCAGATCTGGATCGCCAGTTACAGCGCCGGCTTCCAGATTCTGCAATTCACCCAGTCCGCCGGGCCGACTGCGCCGCGCCCGACCGGCGTTCCCTGAGCGCGGATAGCAGATACAGATGCGACTGAGAGTCGTGCTATTTGCGATCGCCGGCATTGCGATTTTGATCGTACTGTTCTGGATGATTAAACCGGATGGCGGTGCCCTATCCGGTTCCGTTTCAACGCCGCAGGGTGAGGGTGTCGCGCCGCTCGCTCAAGTGCAGCAGTTCGACCTGCAAGTGAAGGGCCGCAGGCTCATAGTCGGCCCTGCCCTGATCCGTGTGCATGAAGGTGATCGCATCGCCATCCGCATCGTCTGCGACGAAGTCGAAGAGCTGCACCTGCACGGCTACGACCGCAAGCTGGAGCTGGAGCCCAACCGCTCAGCAACGCTGGAACTGGTCGCCGACCGCAGCGGCCGCTTCGAGTACGAGCTGGAAAAATCCGGAACCGAGCTGGGCGCGCTGGAAGTCAGCCCGCGGTGACGCGCCGTTTCGCAACGCTCGTTCTTTTAATTGCCTGCGTCTGCGAACCGGCGAGCGCGCACTCGTTCGGCCAGACCTACAACCTGCCGATTCCCTTCTGGCTGTATCTCTACGGCGCGGCGGCGGCGCTGGTGCTGTCGTTCCTGGTCATCGCCTATCTGGTTACGTCCGCGCCAGCGACGCACAACGCTCGCAGCCACGAACTGTTGGTGCTGGAGCCGCGCCGC
>JBOICL010000321.1:0-14204 GCA_050740055.1 Stenotrophobium sp. | reverse complement strand
GGGCGCATGTCGATCCAGGCCGGCGCGCATGCGATGGAAAAGGCGCAGGGCGGCAACGGCGTGCTGTTGGGCGGCGTGCCGGGCGTAGCGCCGGCCGAGGTGGTGGTGATCGGCGGCGGCGTGGTCGGCTACAACGCCGCGCGCGTCGCCGTCGGCATGGGCGCGAACGTCACCGTTCTCGACCGCTCGCTGCCGCGCCTGAACCAGCTCGACACGCTGTTCAACGGCCGCCTCACCACGCTCTACTCCACGACGGACGCACTGGAGCAGGCGCTGCGCCGCGCGGACCTGGTGATCGGCGCCGTGCTGGTGCCGGGCGCCGCCGCGCCGAGACTGGTGACGCGCGCGATGCTCAAGGGCATGAAGCCCTGCGCGGTGATCGTGGACGTGGCGATCGACCAGGGCGGCTGCTTCGAGACCAGCAAGCCGACCACGCACCAGAGCCCGACCTACGTGGTGGACGGCATCGTGCACTACTGCGTCGCCAACATGCCGGGCGGCGTGGCGCGCACCTCTACCTTCGCCCTGACCAACGCCACGCTGCCCTATGCGCTGGCGCTCGCCGACAAGGGCTACAAGAAGGCGCTGCTGGACGACGCGCACCTGCGCGAAGGGCTCAGCGTGCATCTCGGCAAGGTCACCTACAAGGCGGTCGCCGATGCGCTGGGCTACGACTACCAGCCCGCGCAGGAAGCGCTCAGGCCCTGGTGGGCGCATGCGGAGACGCACTGAGCGCGCATGGCGGCGCGTTGACAAATCCGCGATTTGAAGTACGCTGACGTACAAATATTGTATTTTTACGTACATCATGCGCAACGCCAAACAGAAACCCGCCGCTATGCCCGCCGTCGAGGACACGCATCTCGATGCGGGGCAGGAGCCGCGAGCCTGGCGCGAATTCAGCGGCGGCGAGCGCGCGCAGATGGCGAAGATGGTGACGCGGCTGTTCGAGCACTGGGCGCTGGACATGCCGACGCAGGCGCTGCTGCTGGGCCTGTCGCCGGATTCGCGCTCCACGGTCACGCGCTACCGCAAGGGAGCGCCGCTGCCGGCGGCGCGCGACCTGCTGGACCGCGTTGGCAACCTGTTCGGCATCCACAAGTCACTGCGCCTGCTCTACCCGCACAACCGCGAGCTCGCCTACGCCTGGCCAACGGCGCGCAACCGCGGCCTCGACAACCTCAGCCCGCTGGAAGTCATGCTCATGCACGGGTTGCCGGGCATGGTCGCGGTGCGCGGCTATCTCGATTGGCTGCGCGGGCGCTGATGGCAGAGGGAGCGCAGGAGCGGCTGCTCGACACGCCGTTCCTGGTGGACGGCGACCTGCACCGCAACATCGTCAGCATTGCCATCAGTCAGGACCTCAGCGACGATCTCGGCGACGGCGCGGCAGTGCGCGAGCTGTTCCATGAGGCGGAGATGACCAGCAAGCGGCGGCTGCCGGCGCCGGCGATCAACCGGCCGTTCGAGCCCGGCTACGGCGCCGCCATCCTCTACCCCTTCGTGCAGCCGCGCTGGTTTGCGACGCGCTTTTCCGAAGGTGCGCACCCGGTCTGGTATGGCTCGACCGATCTGCGCACTACCGTTTACGAGACGGTGCATCACTTCCGCCGCAACCTGGTGCAGGCACCGGGCTTCGACGCGCGCGGCGAGGTCATCGTCGGCGAGCGGCGTGTGTACTGGGTGAAGGCGAACGCGCTGGTGTTCGACCTGCGCGACAAGCTCAAGCTTGAACCGGGCCTGGTCGACCGGCATTCCTACACCGCCTGCCAGGCCCTAGGCGCGCAACTGTACCGGCAGGGGCATGCCGGCGTCATCACGCGCTCGGCGCACTGCGACGGCGACAACGTCGACCTATTCGATCCGCGCTTCCTGTCCAACCCGCGCCACCAGTGCTATCTGCGCTACGAGTATCAGCCAAGTAGCGGCACAGTGCGCGTGCTGCGTGGACAGCGCACCATGATGACGGTCACCGCCGATAAGAACTGAGGGTTTGTTTCAGACGGTCTTGGATTTGAACGCGCAGAGGTCGCGAATCACGCATTCCGGACATTTCGGCCTGCGCGCCACGCAGACGTAGCGGCCGTGCAGAATCAGCCAGTGGTGCGCGTCGCGCGCGAACTCCGGCGGGGTGAATTTCATCAGCCGGTCCTCGACGGCGCGCACGCCCTTGCCCGGTGCGAGGCCGGTGCGGTTGGCGACGCGGAAGATGTGCGTGTCCACCGCGATGGTGGCTTCGCCGAAGGCGGTGTTGAGCACCACGTTGGCGGTTTTGCGGCCAACGCCGGGCAGGCTTTCGAGCGCCTCGCGGTCGCACGGCACTACGCCGCCGTGCTTCTCGATCAGCAGCCTGCAAAGACCGATCACGTTCTTCGCCTTGGTCTGATACAGGCCGATGGTCTTGATATAGCCCTTCAGCTTTTCTTCGCCAAGGTCGAGGATCGCTTGCGGCGTGTTGGCAACGGGATAGAGACGCGCGGTTGCCTTGTTCACGCCTACGTCGGTCGCCTGTGCCGACAGCACGACGGACACCAACAGTTCAAACGGCGTGGTGAACTTCAGTTCGGTCGTCGGATGCGGATTCTGCTCGCGCAGGCGAGTGTAGATTTCGCGCCTCTTGGCCGGATTCATTTTGCGCTGCGCCCTTCAGGATTTTTTTGCACGTGCCAGCGCCAGTGCGGTAGCGACCGGATCGTAAACGGGCGCGCGTGCTGCGCCGGTAAGTGGCGCTTCGCTGGGGTCGCTGGATTTGCCGTGTGCGATGATCGCCGCCTTCTTGCGCGCGCGCATTTCTTCTTTGTAGTTCTTATCGCGTTCCAGCCGCTGCTGGCGTGCCTCGAAGCGCGAGCGAAAGGCGTCTGCCCTGAACTGTCGAATGGTCTGAGGCGCACGGTAAATGTCCCGCGTCTCAGGCACGTCGTCCATGCGGATGCAGTCCACCGGGCAGGGCGGCAGGCACAGTTCGCAGCCGCTGCATTCGCCGGCGATGACTGTATGCATGAGCTGGTTGGCGCCAACGATGGCGTCTACCGGGCAAGCCTGTATGCACAGTGTGCAGCCGATACAGACCGCTTCATCGATCACCGCGACGGTCTGCCGTGTCTTGGCGATGCCGTTCGCCGGATTGATGGCTTTGGTGGCGCGGCCGAGCAGCGCAGCAAGCCGCGCGACACCTTCATCGCCGCCCGGCGGGCACTGGTTGGTATCCACCTCACCGCATGCAATGGCGGCGGCGTAGGGCTTGCACGCGGGATAGCCGCACTGTGTGCACTGCGTCTGCGGCAGCAGGCGGTCGATCTGTTCGATGCGTTCGGCTAGGGCGGCTGCGGCTTTCATGGGCGCCACCCGCCCGCGACACGGTGTTTTTGCGAAGCAAAACGGGTGCGGGAGCGGGCGGTTGGGTGACGACCTTCGCGGGTCGCGGGCCTCGGGCACCTCCCGCGCCCATTGCCCTTCGGGCAAGCACGGTGTCGGCGCCCGCTCCGGGTGTTTGCTTTGTGGTTTATGTTTATAAATATTGTCATATTATAATATTAAACAATAAATATAAACGATACTGCTATCTGGATATGCAGGAGCGGGTGACGGATAAAACGCCGTCGGTCATTTGATCTTCATGCCCGGCTGCGCGCCGCTGTCCGGCGACAGCAAAAACGGCCCGCCTGCATCGCCACTCGCGGCCAGCACCATGCCTTCGCTCAGGCCGAACTTCATCTTGCGCGGTGCGAGATTCGCCACCATGACGGTGAGGCGACCGATCAGCGCTTCAGGCGCATAGGTCGACTTGATGCCAGCGAACACCTGCCGCTTGCCCTGCGCGCCGAGGTCCAGCGTCAGGCGCAGTAGCTTGTCGGCGCCTTCCACGTGCTCAGCGTTTTCGATACGCGCGACGCGCAGGTCAATCTTGCCGAAGTCGTCTATGGAGATGTGCTGTTCCCCCTCGCCCCCTTCAGGGGGAGAGGGCAGGGGTGAGGGGGCAACAGGCTTGGCAGGAGTTTCAATGTTCACGGGCTTCTTCTCCTGCGGCGCGCTGGCCGCTTCTTCCGCCAGCATAGCTTCGGTGGATTTCGCATCGACACGGGTGATCAATGCTGCATAGGGACGGATGGCATGGGCCAGCAAGGGCTGCTGCGCGTCGGCCCAGTCCAGCGGCGCGACGTTAAATAACTGCTCCACCTGCGCAGCGATCTGCGGCAGCACCGGCTTGAGGTAAATGGTCAGCTGGCGGAACAGGTTGAGAAAGGTGGTGCAGATTTCGTGCAGCCGTTCGCGCTGGGCCAGGTCTTTCGCCAGCGTCCACGGCGCTAGTTTCTGGATTTCGGCGTTGGCGTCATCGGCCATCAGCATGATTTCGCGCAGGGCGGCCGAGTAATCGCCGGCTTCAAATAATCCGCGCAGGTTTTGCGCCTCGTCCGCGATGTCGCGGAACAGGAACTGTTCGCTTTCATAGAGCCGGGCGGCGAGCTGGCCGCCGAAAAGTTTTTCGATGAAGCCCGCGCAGCGGCTGGCGATATTCACATACTTGCCGACCAGTTCGCTGTTGATGCGATTGGCGAAGTCGTCGAGATTCAGATCGAGGTCCACCGCGCCTGCGCCGAGCTTGGCCGCGAAGTAATAGCGAAGGTATTCCGGGTTCAGGTGATTGAGGTAAGTGCGCGCCTTGATAAAGGTGCCGCGGCTCTTGCTCATCTTGGCGCCGTTGACGGTCAGGTAGCCGTTGACGTGCAGCGCGGTCGGCGCGCGATAGCCCGCGCCGTGCAGCATCGCCGGCCAGAACAGGCCGTGGAAGTTGACGATGTCCTTGCCGATGAAATGATGCAGCTCAGTGTCGGGAGACGCAGCGGCCCAAAACGCATTGAACGTCTCCCGTCTCCCGTCTCCCGTCTCAATGCGCTCGCAGAGCGCGGTGAAGCTCGCCATGTAGCCGATAGGCGCATCCAGCCAGACATAGAAAAACTTGCCGGGCGCATCGGGAATGGCAAAGCCGAAGTAAGGCGCGTCGCGCGAGATGTCCCAGTCGCGCAGGCCGCTGGCGAACCACTCCTTGAGTTTGGCCTTGACCGCAGGATGCGCGACTTCGCCTTCGAGCCAGACTTGCAGGAAATCCTGAAACTTGTTCAGTTCAAAAAAATAATGCTCGGAGTCGCGCAACACCGGCGTCGCGCCGGAGACCACCGAGCGCGGATTCTTCAGGTCAGTGGGCGAATACGCGGCGCCGCAGTTCTCGCAGTTGTCACCGTACTGGTCCGGCGTGCCGCATTTGGGGCACTCGCCCTTGATGTAGCGGTCCGGCAGAAACATTTCCTTAACCGGATCGTAAAGCTGCTGGATTGTGCGGTTGGCGATGCAGCCGTTTTTCTTCAAGGCCGCGTAGATAGACTCCGACAGCACGCGATTTTCTTCCGAGTGTGTCGAGTGGTAGTGATCGAAATCAACGCGGAAGTCGGCGAAATCGCGTTTGTGTTCCTCGCGGATGCCCTCGATGAAAGTCTCCGGCGTCACGCCGGCCTTTTCCGCCGCCAGCATGATCGGCGTGCCGTGGGCATCGTCGGCGCAGACGTAGTGCACCTTGGACACTGCTTCCTTGGCCTGCATACGCTGGAAGCGCACCCAGATGTCGGCCTGGACATAGCCGACCATATGACCCAGATGCAGCGGGCCGTTGGCGTAGGGCAGGGCGTTGGTGACGAGGAGGCGGCGCGTCATGTGGATCAAGAGATTAGAGGGCCTTAAATTATGACACGGGGGCGTTGTCTATCTGTTGTGTATTATTGCGCGCGTGACAGGTTGCAGTGCCAAATAAATCTCAACTCAGGGAGTCATGACATGCCCATCAGCAAGCGTATTGCAGCCGAGTTCATCGGCACGTTCTGGCTGGTTCTCGGCGGCTGCGGCAGCGCCGTGCTGGCCGCCGCGTTTCCGGCTCTGGGAATTGGTTTTGTCGGGGTCGCGCTGGCCTTTGGCCTGACTGTGCTGACCATGTGCTATGCCGTCGGACATATTTCCGGCGCTCATTTCAATCCGGCGGTGTCCTTTGGCCTGTGGGCCGGCGGCCGTTTTCCCGGCTCCGACCTGCTGCCATATGTTGTCGTCCAGGTCGCGGGTGCAGTGGCGGGTGCCGCAGTCCTCTTTGTCATTGCCAGCGGCAAGCCGGGCTTTGAACTCGGCGGTTTTGCAGCCAATGGCTTTGGCGAGCACTCCCCCGGTGGCTATTCGCTGGCGGCGTGCCTGGTCAGCGAAATGGTGATGACTTTCATGTTCCTCATCATCATTCTGGGCGCAACGCATGACCACGCGCCCAAGGGTTTTGCGCCCATCGCCATCGGTCTGGGCCTGACGCTGATCCACCTGATCAGCATCCCCGTGACCAATACCTCGGTGAATCCGGCGCGCAGCACTGGCCCGGCTTTGTTCGTAGGCGGCTGGGCATTGCAGCAGTTGTGGTTGTTCTGGCTGGCGCCAATTGCCGGTGCTGTGGTGGCCGGGCTGGTATCGCGTTGGCTGGATGTCAGCAAAAAAGAAATTTCAGGTTCGCGATAAAGGCGGCCCCGGCAGCCTTTATCGTATGAGCGTCAGCAATCCCGATTCCTGTGGCCATGCCGCCAGCGCATTGAGGATACCGCGTCGCGTGGCATCGGTTTCGTATGCAAGTCGTTCCGCGAGCAGTGCCTGATATTGCGCCAGCGTCAGGCTGGCAACGCCGGTATCGAATTCCAGCTTGCGTGTGACGAACTCGCGCCAGCGCGCTTGTTCGGTTTCATCGAGGGTTTGCGGAAAATGCCGCGCGCGATGGCGGAACAATAGTTCGTTGTAGCGTGAGTCGCTGAAGCTGCCCTGCAGGCGGGCCAGCGATTCCGGCGCGGCTTCGCGCACGCGGGCGAGCCGGGGTTTGTCGGCATCGGGCAGAAAGCCGCTGTAGAGCGAAAGCTCCGCGTCACGCTCCTCGAACTCGGGAGCGGCGAAAACATCGCGCACCTTTGCGGCCAGGGCGTCACGCACGCGGAACAAGGCGTCGCGGTGCGCTTGGCACTGCCGGAGATCGATCTGCCAGCGTTCCGCCTGTTCGGGCTTAAGAGTGGCGAGCGGCGCCAGCATCGGGCATTTGTTGAGATGCACGCCCTTGAGCGGAATGCGCGCCAGGCCTTCGGGCAAGTCATCCTGCCCGGCAAAAACGCGCTCGCGCAATTCCGCCGCATCGAGTTCCAGCAGTTCAACCGGATCGTGGCCGAGGTCATAGACGATCACCTGATTGGCGTTGCGCGGATGAACGGCGATAGGTGCGATGACGGCAAGGCAACCGCGCGTCGAAGGAATCTTCGATGAGACATGCAGCGCCGGCGTCATCTCGCGCAGGTTGAGCAGGGCAGCGGCGAATTTCTTGTCGCGCAGTTTGAGCGTGTGCTCGAACAGCCGCGGCTGGGCCGAACGCAGGCGGCGCGCCAAGCCGATGGTGGCGTCCACGTCTGAGAGGGCGTCGTGCGCATGTTCGTGGACGATGCCATTGGCGGCGCTGAGGTCTCCGAGCCGGAAGCTGACCGCGCCATCCTCGCGCCGCGGCCATTCCAGGCCCTCCGGCCGCAGGGCGTGCCACAGGCGCATCACGTCGATCAGGTCCCAGCGCGAATTGCCGCCGAACCACTCGCGTGCGTAGGGATCGTGGAACGTGCGGTAGAGCAGATGGCGCGTGATTTCGTCGTCGAAGCGGATGGAGTTATAGCCCGCGCCGCAGGTGCCGGGGCGCGCGAGTTCTTCCAGCACGCGGCGCGCGAACTCCGGCTCCGGCACGCCTTCGCGCTGCGCGAGCTGCGGGGTGATGCCGGTCAGCAGGCAGGCGTCCGGGTGTGGCGGTACGTCCAAGGCGGGCTGGCAGTACAGCGCCAGCGGCTCTCCTACCGGCTCCAGATCGGCATTGGTGCGGCGGCCGGCGAACTGGGCCGGGCGGTCGCGGGCGGTGTCGGCGCCGAAAGTTTCGTAGTCATGCCAATAAAAGCTGGCGGGCAGGCTCATAGCGGTTTTTTTGGTGAACTTGGGATGGGCGGGTATTCAAGCTCCGCGTCATGCACGACAATACGCGCGCTCCCGACTTGCGCACAACCGATGCCGCTCACTCAAGAATCGCTGCTCGCCGCCCTCAATACCTATGTTGACCCGCTGATCGGCTGCGGGCTGGTTGCCGTGGGTGCGGTGAAAAGCGTCGAACTCAAGTGGATCGGCAAGCCGCGTGTCGAGATCGAGCTGGGGTTTCCCGCCGCCGGATACCGGCAGGTGCTGGCCGCGAACATCAAGCAGCATCTGAAAACGACGCTGGGCACCGATGCCGACGTGCAGATTGGCTGGCGCATCCAGTCGCATGCGGTGCAGAAGAATTTGCAAGCGCTGCCGCAGATCAGGAACATTATCGCCGTCGCCAGCGGCAAGGGCGGCGTGGGCAAATCCACGGTGGCGGTCAACCTCGCGTTGGCGTTGCTGGCGGAAGGTGCGAAAGTTGGCATTCTCGATGCGGACATCTACGGCCCCAGCCAGCCGCGCATGCTGGGCGTGGAAAAGGTGCGCCCGACCTCGCCAGACGGCAAGCGCATGAATCCGATCCTCGCGCATGGCCTGCAAGCCATGAGCATCGGCTTTCTGATCGACGCCGAGCAGCCGATGATCTGGCGCGGGCCGATGGTGACGCAGGCGCTGGCGCAGCTGCTGGGCGAGACGGACTGGAGCGATCTCGATTACCTGGTGGTGGATCTGCCGCCAGGCACCGGCGATATCCAGCTCACGTTGTCGCAGAAGATTCCGGTCAGCGGCGCGGTGATCGTGACCACGCCGCAGGACATCGCGCTGCTCGACGCGCGCAAGGGTCTTGCGATGTTCCAGAAGGTCGAGGTCTCCGTGCTCGGCGTGGTGGAAAACATGAGCACTCACGTGTGCTCGCAGTGCGGGCATGAGGAAGCGGTGTTCGGTCGCGGCGGCGGCGAGAAGCTGGCGGCGCAATACGGCGTGGAACTGCTGGGGCAGCTGCCACTGGATATCCGCATCCGTGAACAGGCCGATGGCGGTAAGCCGACCGTGGCCGCCAGTCCTGAATCGGATCTCGCGCAGCGTTATCGCGACATCGCGCGCAAGGCAGCGGCGCGGCTGGCGTATGGCGCGGCGGGCGGAGCGTTCCCAAGCATTGAAATCAGCGAAGACTAACCGGGCGAAAAATAATGAGCATCAAGTCGGACAACTGGATTCGGCGCATGGCGGTCAAGGGTATGATCGAGCCCTTTGAGGCTGGGCAGGTGCGTGTCGCCAAGGACGGTCACAAGATTGTTTCTTATGGCACTTCAAGTTACGGCTACGACGTGCGCTGCGCGGACGAGTTCAAGATCTTTACCAATATCAATTCCACCATTGTCGACCCCAAGGCTTTCGACGCACGCAGCTTCGTTGATTTCAAGGGCGACTGCTGCGTGATTCCGCCCAATTCCTTCGCGCTCGCACGCACGGTGGAGTATTTCCGCATTCCGCGTTCGGTGCTCACGATCTGCCTGGGCAAGAGTACCTATGCGCGCTGCGGCATCATCGTCAATGTGACGCCGCTGGAGCCGGAGTGGGAGGGCCACGTGACGCTGGAGTTCTCCAATACCACGCCGCTGCCCGCGAAGATCTACGCAAACGAGGGCGTGGCGCAGATGCTGTTCCTGGAGTCCGACGAGGTTTGCGAGACTTCCTACGCGGATCGCGGCGGCAAGTACCAGGGTCAACGCGGTGTGACGCTACCTAAAACCTGAGCGGTGGTTTTACTTCCGCTGACTCAAGCTGTCTTGCGGCGGCGCTGACTCTCAGTTTCGAAGTTGGGCAGGTACGCGGCGAGCAGGCCGATCAGTGGCAGGAATGCGCACAGCTTGTAAACGAAGCCGACGCTGCTGTGATCCGCGAGTTCGCCCAGCACCGCCGCGCCGATGCCGCCCATGCCGAAGGCGAAGCCGAAGAACAAGCCGGCGACAGTGCCGGTCTTGCCGGGCATGAGTTCCTGCGCATACACGATGATCGCCGGAAACGCCGAGGCGAGGATCATGCCGATGGGCACGGTGAGCACGGCGGTCCAGAACAGGTTGGCGTAGGGCAGCGCCAGCGTGAACGGCAGCACGCCTAGGATCGAGACCCAGATGATGAGCTTGCGGCCGTAGCGGTCGCCCAGCGGGCCACCGGCGATGGTGCCGACCGCGACCGCGCCGAGAAACACGAACAGCAATAGTTGCGAGTTCTGCACCGACACGCCGAAGTGGTCGATCAGATAGAACGTGTAGTAGCTGGTGATGCTCGCCAGATAAAAGTACTTGGAAAAAATCAGCGCCAGCAGGATGGCGATCACTGTTTGGATCTGCCGGCGCGACAGCGCGGGTGCTTCGGCGGCGCGTGCCACGCGCGGCTTGAGGCGCGCCATGCCGTGACTCTGGTACCAGCGGCCGACATTGACCAGCAGGGTGATGGCGAGCAGCGCCGCCGCCGCGAACCAGGCCACGCTGGCCTGGCCATGCGGCAGCACGATGAACGCCGCCAGCAGCGGGCCGATGGCGGAACCGGCATTGCCGCCGACCTGAAACAGAGATTGTGCCAGCCCGTGTTTGCCGCCCGAGGCCATGCGCGCCACGCGCGAGGATTCCGGGTGGAAGATCGACGAGCCGGTGCCGACCAGCGACGCGGCCACCAGCAGCCATCCGAAGTTGTGCGCATAGCCGAGCAGCAGCAGCCCCACCAGCGTGAAGCTCATGCCCGCGACCAGCGAATAGGGCTTGGGCTTGCGGTCGGTGTAGTGGCCGACCACCGGCTGCAGCAGAGAGGCGGTGATCTGGTAGGTGAAAGTGAGCATGCCGATCTGGCCGAAGCTGAGGCCGTAGGAATCCTTCAGCATCGGGTAGATCGCCGGCAGCAGCGACTGCATCATATCGTTGAGCAGATGGCAGAGACTGATCGCCGCGATGATGGTGTAAGCGGTCTTCTGCGCCGACTGCGGCGGATCGAGATTGGCGGCGATTTCGCTCATGCGGACTCCACGCGGGGTCTGGTGTGCAATGTCTCTCCAGAGGGCGCGCAGGATACGCCACCCACTCCTGCGATTAAACTCCGACAGCGTGTTTTATATCATTGAAATTATAATTATTTAGTTACTATATAAGCACATCAACCCTCCTCATAAACAGTCGAGCGGGTGCCGACACGGTGCTTGCCCAAATGCGGGTGACGCAAAACCAACAGCGGATGCGAGGCGATGGATCCATTTTTTTCCGCGCGATTTGCGCAAGCGGTTTACTGCGCGATGACAGGCGGCTGACCGCAGGCGTCGAACGGCAGGCCGCCTGTGGCCGCCGCGCCGCTCTTCGGCAAACGCGTGCCGTCCGGCTGCGCGTGGCGGCCCGCGTGGTGATTCGCCCTACAGTTTTCCCCAGCAACCTGAGCCCGTCACGCATCGAGCGCGGCGGGTGTTCACGTGCCATCCACGCAAGGGGAATTCAAATGCTACGCAAACTATTTATGCCGGCGGCGCTGTCGTGCAGCCTACTCATCGCGGGTTGCGGTGGTGGCGGCTCCGATTCGTCCTCCAGCACGTCGCCTCCCTCAACGCCCGCGCGATTCGCCGTTGCCGGCCCGCTCAACGGCGTGCAGCAGACGCTGTCCGGTTCCGTGCTCACGCCGCTGGCCGTGGCCACGCAGGGCACGCCGCTCTCCGGGGTGATCAGCTGCGCGGATTTCGCGGTCAATGGCGACGCGCTGAATATCGTCAATGCCCTCGCCAACGGCATCCAAGGCGCCGCGCAGAATCCGCAGGCCATCGCCAATGTCGCGCCGCAGATCCAGGGCGCCGTACAGCAGCTCGCGCTCGACTTGCAGCAACTGGTCGGCTCCTTGGCCGGCGGCGCTGCCTGCAACAGCAGCGGTTCCAACACGGCTCCCTCAGGCAATCCTCTGTCCGGCACGCCGCTCGCAGCGCTTGGCGACCAGTTACTGCCCGTGCTCGCGGGCATCACGCAGAATCTCGGCGTGCCCGCTGGCGCCGGCGGCACCAGTCAGCAGCAGTCCTTGAGCCAGCTCGCCGGCCTGTTGTCGCAGATCAGCGGCGCCCTCAGCGCCGCCAATGCGCAGCTGCCGGCCAGCGTCACCGGTGCGCCCGTTCTGGGCGGCGTCCTGACGACCCTGCAGGGCACGGTGACGAACCTGGTCTCGCTGGTGCAGACGGCTGCCTCCGGTGATCCGGCAGCGACCACGACGGCGCTCCAGAGCACCGTCTCCAGCCTGCTGCAAAACCTGCTGCTGAACGTCCTGCCGGTGAACGCCATCCAGTTGCCCACGGGCAGCACGGCGGTTTCCAACCCGGTGACCGCGGCCATCGCCCAGCTGACTTCGCTGCTCGGCCAGGGTCTCGGTTCGTCCGCATCCGCCTCGGCACTGCCTGCCACGCTGACCACGGCGCTGTCGTCGGTGCTCGGTCCGCTGAACCAGGCCTCCGGCACGAGTGGAGCGACCCTGCTCACCAGCCTGCTGTCGCAGCTGACTTCAGGACTGTCCGGCGTGACTTCCGGCGCGGGTGGCGGCAACTCCGTCGCCGGCCTGACCAGCGCTCTGTCGCTGGTCACCAGCACGCTCAGTTCACTGCTGGGCGGCAAGACCGGCGGTTGCCTGTTCGCCAACACGCCGCTGGCGGTGTTGTGCACGACGCTGTAAGCTGGGTTCATATGTAACGAAAAGGGCGCCGCGAGGCGCCCTTTTTGCGTGTGCCGGCCGTATCGGCCCTACGCATCTCCCGTTTCAATCACCCAGCACTTGTGCATTGGCGGCGGTCGCTTGAAATCTTCGCCCAGCGTCTGCGCGGTGATGTCCTTAATCTTGAATGCGGCCAAGGCTCCGGCTTCCAGCTTGAAGCCACGGCGGTTGGTGGAAAAATAAAGTTTGCCGCTGGCCGTGAGCAGCTTGGCGCACAGCGTGATCAGTTCTACATGGTCGCGCTGCGTGTCCAGCGTGCCTTCCATTTTCTTGGAGTTGGAGAAGGTCGGCGGGTCGCAGAGGATGAGGTCGTAGCGCGTGGCTTGCGGATTGCCCGCCTGTTCGCGCAGCCATTGCAGACAGTCGGCGCGCAGCAGCTGGTGCCGCTCGCTGCTGCGCGATGCGGCGGCGGGGCGGTTATACAGATTGCGCGACGGTGTGCTGCCACCGCGATTGCCCCAGGGTGTTGCGGGGACTGATTTTTCACGACTCATCGGCAGTGCGGCGGTATAGCCGTTGAGCCTGAGATTGCGCTCGGCCCATTCCAGGTAGGTGTTGGACAAGTCCACCGATACCGTCTGCGCCGCGCCGCCGACTGCCGCGTGCACGGTGGCGGAAGCGGTGTAGGCGAACAGGTTCAGGAAGCGCTTGCCCATCGCTTCGCGCTGGATGCGCAGGCGCAGCGGGCGGTGATCGAGGAACAGGCCGGTGTCGAGATAATCCTCGAAGTTCACCCACAGCCGGCAGCCGTGTTCCTCGACCTGCAGGAATTCCTCCTGCTCGCTCATCTTCTGGTACTGCGCCGTGCCTTTCTGCGCACGGCGGATCTTGTAGTGGATGCGCGAGCCGGGGACTTCCAGGATCTGCTGGATCTGTGTCAGCGCCTCGCGCAGACGTTTCTCGGCTTTCACCGGATCGACGGTTTTCGGCGCGGCGTATTCCTGCACATGCACGTGCAGTTCGGCGGCCTGGTACACGTCCACCGCGAGGTTGTAGTCGGGCAGATCGGCATCGTAGAGACGGTAGTTGCTGACGCCCTCGCGCTGGGCCAACTTGCCAAGCTGCTTGATATTCTTGCGCAGACGATTGGCGAAGTCCTCACCGCCACCAACACTGACTGCGCTGGACTCCGTGAGCACGGGCACCTCGAAGTTGAGCAGCTTGCAGGGCAGAGCGCCGTTGAAGAGTGCGTACATCGAAGTCGTGCGCAGACCGATGCGGGGGCCCAGATCGGGGCGGCCGGTGAACACGGACGCGTGCCAGCCGCCGAAATGCTGCTTGAGCGTCGCGCCGAGCAGCGAGTAGAGCTTGATGATCTCCGCTTCGGCGCCGAGCCGTTCGCCGTAGGGCGGATTGGTGACCACCAGTCCCGGCTTGTCGCCGGTGGGGCGCGCTTCGGAGGCGTCCATCTGTGTCCACTGGATCAGTGTGCCCAGGCCCGCGCGTTCGGCATTGATGCGTGCCGACTT
>JBOICL010000320.1:0-12534 GCA_050740055.1 Stenotrophobium sp. | reverse complement strand
ATGATGCCCAGCGAGCCGCGCCCGTCGAGGCGGTAGTAGCGCGCCGGGTCGTCGCTCTCCGGCAGAGCTTCGATGCGGAATTCGCGGCCCAGGATGTCCAGCATCCGTGCGGCATCGACGACGCGCTCGCGGTTCCACTGTCCGCCGCTGTCCAGCGGCATGAACTCGATCAGGCGCAGCGGCAGCTCGTGTTCCAGCGCCCAGCGCGCCAGCGGCAGGATTTCGTCCTCGTTGCCGCCGCGCAGGATCACGGCATTGATTTTGACGGGCAGCCCGGCTTCGTGCGCTGCGAGTATGCCCGCCATCACCGCTTGCGGGCTGCCGCGGCCGCCGGACATGCGCGCGAAGCCCGCGTCACTGAGTGCGTCGAGGCTCACGTTCAGATCGTCCAGCCCGGCGTCTTTCAGCGAACGCACACGCGCTGCCAGCAGGATGCCGTTGGTGGTGAGCGAGATGCGCTCCAATCCCTGCGATTTCAGGATCGACAACTGCGCGACGCAGTCTTCAAGGTCCTTGCGTAGCAGCGGCTCGCCGCCGGTGAGACGCAGGTTGGTGATGCCGAGCCGGGTCACGAAAAGCGAGACGAGACGCCGGAGTTCGTCGCGGCTCAGCAGTTGCTCGCGCGGCAGCCACTGCGGCGTCTCAGGCATGCAGTAAGGGCAGCGCAGGTTGCAGCGGTCGGTGAGCGACACGCGCAGCTTGCGCTTGTGACGTCCGTACTGGTCGCGCACGCGGCCGCCAAGTGCCGTGAACCACGGCGGCGGGGCGGCGAGCGCCGTTTGCCGTGCGACGGCAGTCTGGGAATTCATACCCACGGGGTTAGCAAGCGCTGTGCCATATCGGCGTGGATTCTACGCCGGACGCAGGGGCGGAATGAAAAATCCGGCGCCCAAATAAAGTAAATCACCGTGCAATCGGTGTTAGAATTTTTATCACTCACAGTGACATGCGCACGTATCCCGCTCTTGCGCACCCGCTCTTCATTTTTTTGAACCCATATCTAAAGAGGCCTGATACTCCGTGTTCCCGTTTCGGCGTTTTGCCTTCGCTCTCCCTTTTGCATTTTTCTCCATCTCCGCACTCGCCGCAGGCTGGCCCTCGCTGGCGCGGCTCGAAGCCAAGGGCGCCACCGTCACCGCGCTTGCGGTGGATCTGGGCAGCGGCGAAACCCTCGCTAGCCTGAACCCCGAAAAACAACTCACGCCCGCCTCTGTCACGAAGCTGGTCACGGCCGCCGCCTCGCTGAACCACTGGCCCGCGGACAAGGCATTCAAGACCCGCGTGCTGGCCGCCGGGCCTGCTGGCAATGGCCGGCTCGACCACGACCTGATCCTCGCCGGCGGCGGCGATCCCTCGCTGGACGACCAGGGCCTGTGGTCGCTGGCGATCCAGGTCAAGGGCACCGGCATCACTGAGATCAACGGCAACCTGGTCGTGCAGGAGGCTCCGTTCGGCCCGGTCGGCTGCGAAACCGAGGATCGCTGCAAGGCGCTCAAGCGCAGCGACACCGCCTACAACGCGCCGCTGTCCTCCGTCGGCGTGGACTTCGGCAACTGGTGCGTGGAGGTGCGGCCGATGCGACCGGGCCAGCCCGCGCAGGTGCAGGCTTGCGGCGCGGCGCGGCTGCCGATCGCGGTCAGCGGCGGCATCGACACCGTCGGCGCCAGCCGCGGCCCGTCCTTCTGGGTCGAGCGCGTGACCGACAACGCCGGCGACAGCCTGCGCATGGGCGGCAACATCCCCGAAGGCCCGCCGGTGCGCGTGTACCGCGCGATGTCTTCGCCCGCCATCGGCACCGGCCAGTTGTTCGGCGAAATGCTGCGCGAGATCGGCATCCACATCAACGGATCGATCATCGTCCGCGGCGGCCCGGTGCCGGACAGCGCGGTCGAACTGGCGAACTTCGAGGGCATGCCGCTGCGTTCGCAACTCTGGGGCATGCTGCGTAATTCCAACAACTACATCGCCGACGTGCTGACGCTCAACCTCGCCGCCGACGGCGGTCGTCCGGCCAGCCTCGCCGACGCCGGCAAGACGCTGGCCTCGTTCGTTTCCTACACCGCCAGCAGGCGCGGCGGCCCGCGCTCGCAGCCGGTGCTGCTCAGCGGCAGCGGCCTGACGCCGCAAAACCTGCTGTCGGCGCGCGACCTCGTAACGCTGCTCAACCACGAGTATCTCGACACGCGCAATTTCGCCGCGTTTTACGCCGGGCTGGTAGTGCCGCGGCAGGCGCCGTTCCTGTTCCTGCGCATGGGCAATCCCGACTGGCTGGACCGCGTGGCGCTCAAGACCGGCACCATGAACGACCCGGTCTCGGTGCTTGGCTTGGCCGGCTACCTGCGCCGCAAGGACGGCGGCTGGATCGCCTTCGCGCTGATCGTCAACGGCAGCGAGCGCCACCACCACGTACCGCTCTACGAGTCGATGGAAGCGGCGCGCACCGACATTCAGAACATGCTGGCGCGGTATTGACTCGCTTGTTCCCCAGATGAGGGCCAAAAATAGCGCTCATGAAATTCACCTATCACGACAACGTGACCGGCGACACACGCATCAAGCGCCGCTATGTGTGGGCGGCATGGGCGTTCGTTGCGGGGCTGGTCTGCGGCATCGTGCTCACGCACGCCTTCTCCTGAATACTGCGCAGTAGGCCCTCATCAGCAACAGCGCCAACAGCAGCGGCAGTGACATCGCGCCACCGCCTCCGACAGCGCCCGATGAACTGCCGGAGACGGCACCCCCGGAAGAACTGCTGGATGAGACCCCTGAGGAGCTACTGCTGGATCCGCTGCCCGAACTGCTGCCGGAGCTTGAACTGCCGGAACTTCCGCTCGAACTGCTGCTGCCGCCACTCGAACCGCCACTGCCCGAACTGCTGCTTGAACTCCCGCTACTGGAACTACTGCTGCCACTGCCTCCCGAACTGCTGCCGGAAGACCCGCCACTGCCCCACACATCGGTGATTGGCGTTCTGCTCGCGGCGCTGCCGAGCGCGGCAAGTCCGTACATATCTTCCAGTGTGCGCAGCACACTGTAGTGGTCGATGCCGTTGGCGCTGGTTTCGGCATACGCGCCGTTCTGCAGCTGCGCCCCGTAGAAGATCGTCGCGATTTGGTTCGCGGTGGTGGACGAGTCATCCTCGTCCCAGGTCACGATTAGCAAGCTGTTGTTCGTCTTGGCCCACTGCGCGTACGCGTCGATGTTGTTCTGCAGCCACGTATCGCCAGTTTGCGTTGAACAATCGTGCATGTCGTTGCACAGGTCTGGGATCACGAAGGACAGTGTTGGCAACGTGGTGAAATCCGTCGGGAACGAGGCGTAGGTCAGGTTCACCGAACTGGACAGATCGCTGAAGTTCACCCACGGATTGTGCTTGCGCGCGTAGTTGCCGGACGCGCAGTCGGTGTAGCCGTTCGACGGCATGTTTTCGGAGTAGCCGGTGAACGTGAAGCCGGCGGCTATCAACTGATTACCGAGATTGTCGCCTGAAAACGTGTACGGACAGGAGTCATCCGTAAGGCCTTGCGTGGACCCGGAGAACAGCGCGAGATAATTCGGCTCGCTCGGGTGCGTCACCGCGAACGACTGCGTGAAATACACGCCGTTGTCCTTGAGCGAATTGATATACGGAGCGGAGGTGTTTCCGTAGATCGTGCTGCTGGATGTGTTCTCTTCGATCACGATTACGACGTGATCGTAACGCGGAATGCCCGACGCTGTAGCGTTCGTGACCAGCGCGAAAAACAAGGTAATTAACAGCAGCCAAGTTCGTTCAAGATAGGTTTTCAATGAACGCCCTCCTCGTTTGTGGACCCCACGAAAATGAACAATCCTGCATGGAACTGACCCGACCTGTTCAATTTGGACATCTATACCGCTTTATGTCTGACTCCGCAGGTCGGTCCAGAAAATAGCAGCCGACTATTTATGCGTCACTGGAGTTTTCATACTATTTCTTCGATTGATGTTGCCGTGGAGTGCCCCCCTGAGGCTGGACCAGTGGGCGGTCTGAGATTGATACGCTGTCACGCAGAGGTTCATATCGTCGCCACAGTGCCGAGTTCAAGCTGCAGGTCTGCACGGATATCCGATCAGGTAAGGCCGGCCGTCTGGAATCACAGAAGTTGTACGCACTGTCCGCAAATCTGATTCAGCACTGGCTCATGCAGTACGACCGTGGTGAGCTGCGCGGGGAAGAGGTCGAAGCGACGCAGACGGCGGATTACGAGTCTAAGATCGCGGCGCTGGAGCGCAAGGTCGGGCAGCTCACGATGGAGATCGACCTGCTTAAAAAATTTGTACCGGAACGAGATCCCCAGTCGGACAGACCGGGTCTGAGTCACCGACCCCGGCCTCTCCTCACCCGCTCTCCTCTGATTCGTTCTTGTGCTTGTTTTATTTTATTAAATTAATAACTAACATATCTATAATTATACACATTAACTTTTCTGAATCCGGCAGAGCGGGCGGGCGCCGACACGGTGCTTGCCCGAAGGGCAATGGGGTGAGCCAGGATTTCATGGACTGCCAATGGCAGTCCATGCCGGCGAACGCCAAGCTGGAGGCTTGGCCGGGGCGAAGCCGGGAGGCGCCCGAAGCCCGCGACCCGCGAAGGTCGGCACCCCACCGCCCGCTCCCGCACCCGTTTTGCTGCGCAAAAACACCGTGTCGCAGGCGGCTCACAGATGCGTGACCGTCGCCAGCAACACTGGCAGGCCGCTGAAGGTCATCGCGCTGCCGTCGCTGCTGTGGCCGTTGACCACGGTCAGCGTCACCGTGGAACTGGCACCGGCCAGACCGCCACTGCCCGAAGGCGAATCGGCGCCCGAACAGCCGGCCAGCAGCAGTGCCGCGCAGGCGCCCGCCAGCGCCCAGCGCCGCGGCAGGTGCCGCAACAGCAGCATCAGGCCCAGTGCCCAAGTTAGCCAAACCAGCAGCGCCAGCGGACTGCGCGCGACGGCGCCCGGCGCGCCCCAGGCGCTGTTGAGCGGCGACCAGGATTTGTCCAGTGCCGCGCTGCCGGTGCCGGCCAGCGTCGCGCTCAGAGTGAAGCCATCGTCGCCGCCCAGCGGCACCGCTTGCGAGAAATTGAACACCGGCGACACGCCCGGATTCTTCACGCTGAACCGGCTGCCGTCGGGCAGGGTCAGCGTCAGCGCCGAAAAAATCGCCGGGTTGCTGAGTTGCAACTGCACGGAATCAAGCGCTTGCGTGGCGGCGCCGCTGACGTTGAAGCTGCCCGTGTTGAGCGTAGCGCCCGAAGGGCCGCTGACCGTCACCGGCGCGCCGGCGCTGACGCTGCCTCCGGCGAAACCACCACCAGATGAGCTGCCGCCGCCGGAAGAACTGCTGCCGCCCGACGACGCGCCGCCGCTGCTGCCTGAAGATCCACCGCCCGAACTGCCACTGCTCGAAGAACCACTTGAAGACCCGCCGCCAGATGAACCGCCGGACGATGCGCCACTGCTGCCGCCAGACGAACTGCCGCCACTCGAAGAACCGTTACCGCCCGCCGTAACCGTCACCACCGACACGGCGGAGCCGTTGCCGGACGCATGCCCGGCGGCATCGCGGTAGGTGTCGGCGTGGTCGAACACGCGCAGCAGCAACGTGTGCTGGCCCGGCGTCAGCGCCGCGGTCCTGATCGTCTCCTGCCCGCCTGCGGGCTGTGCGACGGCCTGCTGCGTCAGCGGCCTGGCGGCGAGCCAGCCGGCGCCGGTGTCGTCCACGCGCACTTCGTAGTGATCGGCCAAGCCGCAGTAGCGGTTGTCGCCGCTGGCGACAAAACTCAGGCTCACCGTGCCATCCGCGTTGGCCGACGCCGTCACGTCGCGCAGCGGATAGGGCCGTTCGCCGTCGTGGTTGTAATTGCCGGTGCGCTGCGCGTCGTGGCTCACCTCCGGCCACTGCGCCAGCGCCACGCAGTCGGCGCTGTTGTCCACCGGCACCGGCGTCTTGTACAGGCGCAGATAACCTTCGCGGGTGATGGTGCTGATGTAGAGGAAGTGCCCGTCCGGCCCGCTGATGGGTCCGGAGCCGACCGTCGCCGAGGACACCGTCCAGCCGCCGGTGTGGTAGCGCGTGGCCAGGGGATCGAGCGTGGTGAGGCCGGCGATCACGGTATCGCCGATCGCGCTGCCCTGAATCGCCGACATCTGGCCGCCGCCGCTGACATCGGCGATAACCGGCGCGTTCATGAACTGCAAGTCGTTGACCTTGATCGGCGCGTTCGGCTCGTAGAGCCCGGTGCGCGTATCCCACAGCGACAGGTGATCCTCGCGCCCCAGCGAGTGCTCCTCGATCGTCGCCAGCGACAGCGCGCGGCGCAGGCCGGCGCCGGGGCCGGCGATGGTCATGTGGATGCCGCCGTCCATGCTACCCACGGCGAGGCCACCGACCGCGACGAAGCTCGGCGTATCGATGGACGTGGACAACGGACCGGGCGGCGTCACCGCCAGCGTGATCGGCTTGCTGGAAGTCGGATCGTTGCCCAGCGCGCTGCTGCCGTCGGGATTGAGGATATAGCCCGGCCCGGCAGCAGTGGCGACTGCGATCTGCTCCTTGCCGTTGTTGCGGAAAATCACCGGCTGCGTGTTGACGCCGGAGCCGACCGTGGGCAGCAACTCGGTGAACAGGATCGCGATCGGCACCGGCCAGCCCGGCTTATAGGCATTGGCCTGGAAATTCCCCGAGGCTGGCGCGCCCGCTGCCGCTGCGTGCGCGGCGCCGTCGTTCCACAGCGCGTAGACGCGACCGTTGCCGGGGCTGATGAGCGCGGCGGCGGCGGTGAAGAACGGATCGAGCCCCGCGTTCGGCGCCTCGGTGTATTCCTCGTTGACGCCGGTGATCACGTCGAGCTTGCCGTCGCCGTCGATGTCGGCGATCGCCGGCGTGCGCAGCACCTTGGTGCCGTACTGCTGATTGGCGTCGCTCTTGTAGGTGATGAAGTGCGTCTGCGGATCCATGCTCGCGACCTTGGCCGGGTCGCGCAGCAGCACCGGCCAGCCGTTCACCGGCGTACCGTCGGCGTGCCACATGTAGACGTGGCCGTCGCTGGCGCCGGCGACGATCTCCAGCCCCGGATAGGACGGATCGAGATCGCCCACCGAAGGATTGCTGAGGAAGCCGTAGTCGCGGCGGTTGTCGAGGTTGCGGTGGTGCGGCGTGGCGTAGGCATCGCAGACCGGGATGGTGGCGGGGCCGCAGATCGGTTCCTCGCTGTAGCCGAAATTCACCGTCACCGGAAAGCCGGGGCGCATCGTGCCGTCCGCCTCCCAGGCGTAGAGATGGCCGGAGATGTCCGCCGCCAGCACCTCTTCCTTGCCGTCGTTGTCGAGATCGGCCACCACCGGCGCGCCGAGCAGGAAAGGCACGTGGTAGTCGCTGGGCATGTCGCCGCGGGTGTAGGCGTTGTTGCCGCTGTCGTGGATCGCCGCATAGGTGCCGGGCCCGTGCAGATCCGGCGTCGCCAGCGGCAGGCTGTGCACCGGCCAGCCGGGCAGTTCGGTGCCCTGGGCGACATCGGTGTAGGCATGGATGAGGCCGTCGCCGGTCTGCACGATCAGCTCGTCGCGGCCGTCGCCGTTGATGTCATGGAAGCTGGGTGAGCCGACGCCATCTGTGAGCGCGCCGCGCAGGCCCAGATCGTCGCGCACGATGCTCTCCTGCGCCGGGTACACGTCCACCTGCTTCTGCATCAGCGCCTCGTTGTTGACCGTGTCCGCCGCGTTGGCCGGATGCGCGATCACACGTAGGCGCAGGCGGATGTCGTATTTCTCTGGCTGGTAGATGCTGGTGGGGTCGGATAGCGGCGTGAACGGATTGGTTGAGGCGGCGAGCTTGGCCGCGACATCGGCCACCGACAGGCGCCCCAGTTCCACATTGCGCAGTGCGTGAGTCAGGCCGGTCCGCTGGCTGACCACGTACCAAGGGCCGCCGCTCTTGTCCTGGCTGCCGGGCGCGCTGAGATCGGCGCCGGCGGCGGCGATGAAGTCCGGCCCCTGCGCCTGCGGCGCCCATTCCAGGATGTAGTCGAAGCTGCCGCCGGCGGTGGTCACGCGGTTGGCGGCGGCGTCGCCCCTGACCACGATCTGCTCCGGTATCAGCGGATCATCCGGCAGCAGTAACTGGTTGCCGCTGTTGTAGCCGTACTGCCGCCACCAGCTTGGACTCTCGATGTAGGCCTCCGGCGGAATGCGATCCTGCGCGGTGAGCGTGGACGGCCCTTCGATGCGGTCGTTCAGGCCGGGCATGTTCTGCAGGCCGATATAGCGCAGCAGGCGGCCGTAGTTGGCGCGGCCGTAACCAGTGAAGAAATCCCAGCCGACCACCGTGTGGTAGCGCTCGGCGCCGGGAATGGTGGTGACGTAGTTGTCGGGCGGCGCCAGCGGCGTGAGCACATCGGAGGGCGCGTTGGCGCAGCCGGCGTGCTGCGGACAGGGCGTGGAGAAATCGATGTCGTCCGCACCCAGCCGCCACAACTGGTGCAGCTCCTCGGTGGACAGCGGCCACGGCATCTGCTGGCCGTTGTCGTTGATGTAATTCGTCATCTGCCCGCGATCGACCGCGTTGCGCGCGGCGGACTCGGCCAGCGCCGAGATGCCGGAGGAGCGGCCGGTGGCCTCGGAGGAGCAGGAGTTCGAGGGAATCGAGACGTAGGTGTAGCTGCCGAAGTTGGTGCAGTGGTTGATGTAGAGATAGCTGTTCGGCTTGATCAGCGGCGCCGGCGGCACGCTGGCCTGGTGCACCGAGTTCACCACCATGGTCTTGTCGTAGGCGGCCGGCCAGTTGTGGTGACTGGCGTTCTCGTCCGCCTCGGAGGCGTTGATCATCACGCCGTGGCTGTAGGCGTAGTTGAGCGCGTCCTGGCCGTAGCTGGTGTGGTTGATGGTGCCCAGCGCTTCCTGGATCACAGAGACGTGATTGTCGGTGGCGTAGACCACGGCCTCGGCGAAGCGGTTGACGTCGGCGATGAAGGAATCGCCGACGCGCAGCATCATGAACTGGCAGTTCGGGCACATGCCGTCGCCGATGCCGGCCTCGGACGTGGAATCGTCCGCCTCGCCGGTGCCGTGGCCGTATTCGACCTCGTCCTGCGGGTCGTTGTCGTTCTCGTAAAAATCCCAGCCGGCGATGTCGTCCACATAACCGTTGTGGTCGTTGTCGACGCCGTCGCTGAAGGTGAGGATCAGGTCTTCCGGATC
Source organism: Stenotrophobium sp. (assembly GCA_050740055.1). Lineage (GTDB taxonomy): Bacteria > Pseudomonadota > Gammaproteobacteria > Nevskiales > Nevskiaceae > Stenotrophobium. The sequence goes on along the minus strand of JBOICL010000320.1, from coordinate 3,331 downwards.
GAGGATGCCGTTGTGATTGCGGTCGGTGACGCGCGGATCGTGGGCGTAGTCCTGCACATTGAAGATGCCGTCGCCGTTGCAGTCATAGCCGCCGTAGCGCGTATCGTTCGGGTTGCCGGTCTGGCCGTTGGCGCACACCGGCACCGGCAACTCTCCGCGGTTGAGATACATCTTGTTCGCCAGTTGCGGCAGCGCGTGCTGCCACTCGATGCCGGAATCCATGATCGCGATGACCACGTCGGGACGGCCGGTGCTCACCTCCCAGGCGCGGTTGGTGGCGGCGCCCTCGACGCCGTAGAACTCCTGCGGGTTGTTCGCCACCAGCGGGTCGTAGCTGGCCGACGCGCCCGCTGGCTCGCGGTAGTCGGTGAACTTGAAGAAGGTGCAGTCGAAGTTCGGCGGCAGGTTGTTGACCGAGCTCTTGCCCTGCGAACAGTCGCCGCTCTTGATGAACAGGTAGCTGGCGTAGTCGTCCGGGTTCGCCGCCGGCGTGGTGCCGTAGGGTAGCAGGCCCTGGCCCTGGCTCCGTGCGCTGGCAAAGACCGCCAGCGCACCGGCCATCATCAGCCCAATGCGCAAGTGTTTGCGCGGCATGTCTTTCATCAGATCCTCCCCAACCGCTAAACCTGTTCCGTCACCCTGGAACTCATCTCTGTTGATCCAGACGTCTTCTCAGTACGCCGACGCCGCCAGCCGGACATCCGCGTGAATCCAGGCCTGGTCGAACTGCTTGCGCACAGCCGTGGCTTCGCGTTTCTTTTTCTGCGCGGTCAGGGCTTGAGAAAGGCCGTACAAGGCCCAGCCGTTATGCGGATGCTGGCGCAGGTCTTCGCGGTAAACGGCTTCGGCGTCACCGGCCTTGCCGGCTTTCAGCAATTCGACGCCGAGTTCGTGGCGCACCGGGAAAAACCAGTCTGCGGGTTCGTCGTATGCCAGCGCGTCTTCCTTCGCGGCGGCGGCGCGCAGCAAGGACAGTGAGGCATCAGACTTGCCCTCGGCATCAGCGATGCGCGCTTTGACATCGAGTACCGCCACGGCGAGCACGTCCCTGGCGGTATTGTTGCCCGCGCCATAGTCGACTGGAATTGCCGCAGTCAGTTTTTCCAAGTCGCTCAACAGCACCATGGCCTCATCCCCACGGCCCTTGGCGGCCAGGGCGCTGGTCCGTGCATACAAGTAGGCACCCATCAGACCCGGCAACTTCGCATCGGGTGCGGGCTCGGCGAGGATCTGGTCCCACAGGCCGAAACGCACCATGGCCTGGTAGACGTCACCCGCGCTCCAGTCGGCACCGGGCATGGCCAGCAGCATGCCGTCGGAGCCGATGGCGCGCGCTTTGCGCACGGCATCGAGGGTCTCGGTCCGGTTGCCTTCCATCGCCGCGGAAAAGGCGAGGAAATGATAGTTGTGCGCCGCGTACATCCAGTAGTAATCGAGCGGCGCGGTCTTGGCGTAATAAGCGGCGTCGGCCGCGGCTCCCTCACGATTGGCCACGGCAGCATCCTCGTAACGCCCGACGCGCTGCATGATGTGGGCCGGCATGTGCTGCAGATGCCCGGCCGCCGGCATCATGCCGCGCAGCCGTTCGGCGGAAACGAGCGCAAGCCCCGGATGCGGCGAGGCTTCCATCGTGTGGATGTAGTAATGGTTGGCGCCCGGATGCCGCGGATCGCGGGCCAGCACCTTTTCCAGGGTCGCCATAATTTCCGCGGTTCCCGGCGCCGGCTTGCCGTCCTGCGTCCACAGCTTCCAGGCGTTGGTATCCATCATCGCTTCGGCGTACAGGGTCTGCACATCGAGATCGTCGGGAAACTGTCCGGCGACGCCGCGCATGGCTTCAGCGTACGCGGTCAGCACCGGCCCCTCGTTGGAGGGATCGAGCGGTTGAGGTTTCGGATAGCGCTTGGACAAGGCAGCGATCAACGCCTGCTCCACTGGCGTGGATTGCGCCGCATTTTTCTGCGCCAGTTGCAGCGCCGCCGAGGCCACTTCGGCGCGAGGCTCGGCCATTATGGGCACGTTGTAGTTCGGGCCGACGGTCAGCGCCACGCCCCAGTAACACATCGCGCATTGAGTATCGATCTGCGCCGCTTTGGCGAACGAACGGGTGGATTCGTCATGGTTGAAGGCCCACAGAAAGCGCATGCCCTGATCGAAATACTTCTGCGCCTCGCCGCTGTCCGTACTGACCTGGCGATGGAAGCTGCCCAGGCCATCGAACAACTGCGCACCCTGCGCCCATTGCGCCAGACTCCGCGGGACGGTACTTCCGGCGGCCGCTCCGGTCGTACATCCCACCGCCAGCGTCGCGGATGGAAGCGAAGCTTCGGGAGATACCGACCCGCTGGGCGCACAGGCCGCAAGCACAAACAGGGACAGGGAAAAGGTTTTTGCGAACTCGGAGCGCTGACGCATGGCTTCCCCCACTGCTGTACGCCCGTGGCCTGCGATGTGCGGGCAAGGGCGTTGCCCTTCATTTCCGAGTTATACACCTGAAACGGCGCCTCAAAGCAGGATTACACAGGTCATACGCTCTCTCTTGTTACCGCATGTCACCCGCTCTGCCCGACGGCGGCGGATGACCTGTTTAATAATATATACTTAAATTTATTTAATTTAGTAAATTTAAACTATTACTCCACTTCTTCGGCAGGAGCGGGGGCCGACACGGTGCTTGCCCGAAGGGCAATGGGGTGAGCCAGGATTTCATGGACTGCCAGTGGCAGTCCATGCTGGTGAACGACAAGCTGTGAAGCTTGGCCGGGGCGAAGCCGGGAGGCACTCTAAGCCCGCGACTTGCAAAGGTCGGCACCCCACCGCCTGCTCGCGCATCCGTTTCGCTGCGCAAAAAACCGTGTCGCGGGCGAGTGCGCGCCAGCTGCTCCATCCACGCCCTGCGATAGCGCAATCCCGCCATCAGCAACAGCCCCAGCAGCAGCGAGGGCGGCAGCGCGCCGCCGCTGCTGGAGCTGCCAGATCCGCTGGAACTGCCGGAGCCGCTTGAGCTGCTGCCCGTTCCGCCGCTGCTGGAACTTCCTGAGCCGCCGCTGGAACTGCCGGAGCTACTGGAGCTGCTGCTCGTGCCCCCGCTGCTGGAACTTCCTGAACTGCCCGAACCCGAACTGCTGCCAGAACTGCCGCTGCCGCTTCCACTGGCGCCACTGGAACTGCCGGACCCGCCCGAACTGCTGCTTCCCGCCGGCTGCACGCTGGCGCTGACCGGGTAGCCGACGTTGCCGGCCTTGTCGATCGCCTGCACCGTCACGGTCTGCGCCGAGGCGTCGGCGCCGCCGAGGGTGAAGCTCTGCGTCGTGTCCGCCGCCGCGGGTGC
>JBOICL010000319.1:0-1874 GCA_050740055.1 Stenotrophobium sp. | reverse complement strand
CCGCGTGCGCCAGCCGGCACGTTGTCGGCGTGGCAGTCCAGGCGGCCCGCGGCCTTCGCCGCATCGCCCCAGCCGAGGCCGGCGGCGATCTTCTGTGAACGCGGACTGAGCAGGGTGTTGAAGGCCTGCGCGTGGCTGTCCTTGCGCTGCCAGATGAAATATTCGTTCTGCGGAATCCGGTGGTCCGGGAAAGGTTGCGTGGCGGCGTGGCAGGTCGAGCCGGCGCAGGTGGCGACGCCCAGGTGCTGATCGAGGGGACTTTCCGCCGCGGCGCCCAGGCCCGGCAGCAACAGCACGAGTGCCACCGGCAAATGCCTACGGAACAAATGTGACATAGCGCTCATTGACCGTTCCCTGCTTGTGAGTAAGCTGACGCGAGTCGTAATGGCGGCCCCTCCGGATTCTAGGTCGGGCGGCGGCGGAACGGAATCCGGGGTTTTTAGTATCGGTCGAGGGTCGGGGGACTGATGCAGGGCATCTACAGGATTGCGGTGGTGGGTTCCGGTCCCGGCGGATTGTCGGCGGCGGCGCGTGCGGCCGCACAGGGCATCAGCCATGTGCTGCTCGAAGCCGAACCGCATCTCAGCAACACCATCTACCGCTACCAGAAAGGCAAGCACGTCATGGCCGAGCCCAATGTGCTGCCGCTGCGCGCGCCGGTGCCGTTCGCCGCCGGGAGCCGCGAGTCCATCCTCGATGCCTGGGGCCAAGGCGCCGCGAAGCTCAAGGTGAATGTGCTGCATGGCGCCGAAGTCACCGCCATCGCCGGCGGCAAGGGCGCATTCGAACTGACTCTCGCTGACGGCCGCAAGCTGGGCGCGGAACACGTGGTGCTCGGCATCGGCCTGCAGGGCAATATCCGCAAGCTCGGCTGTCCCGGCGAAGATGCGGAGTTCGTGCAGTACCAGCTCGACGATCCCGGCGAATATCAGGGAGAGCGCATCGTCATCGTCGGCGCCGGCGACGCCGCGATCGAAAATGCGCTGGCGCTGTCGGCGCGCAACCAGGTCACGATCATCAACCGCCGCGACGAATTCGACCGCGCCAAGGACGCCAACAACGCGGCGATCCTCAAGGCGATCGAGGCCGGCGAGGTGCAGTGTTTCTACAACAGCGGCATCGCAGAGGCACAGCCGCAGCCGGGCCGTCCACGCGGATTGTTGCGGCTCAATACCGCCAGCGGTCCGGCCGAGATGCCTTGCGACCGCATCATCGCACGGCTCGGGGCGACGCCGCCGCGCAAGTTTGTCGAAAGCTGCGGCGTGAAGTTTCCGAACGCTGATCCCGCAGCGGTGCCGGCGGTCTCGGCCACCTACGAATCAAACGTGCCGGGGCTGTACATCATCGGCGCGCTGGCCGGGTTTCCGCTGATCAAGCAGGCGATGAACCAGGGTCACGAGGTCGTCGAATTCATCGAGGGCCGCAGCTGCGAGCCCGCCGACGAGCCGCTGCTGCAAAAGAAATTCGCCGCTCTGCCGCGCTGGGGCGCGGTCAATGCCGCGCTGGAACGCATCCGCAGCCGCGTGCCGGTGCTGGCGCCGCTGACTCCCTTGCAGCTGCGCGAATTCCTGCTCGATTCCGAGCTGCGCACGCCCAAGCCCGGCGAGATGATCTTCGCGCTCAACGATTACAGCAATACTTTTTTCTCCATCGTCGAAGGCGAGGTGAAGATCGAACTGGACGCCGGCAAGAGTGTCAGTCTCGGCGCAGGCGATTTCTTCGGCGAGATGAGCTTGATCTCCGGCCGCCGCCGTTCGGCCACGGTACGCGCGGGCGAGGGCTGCGTGCTGATCGAAACGCCGCGCCGCTCGATAAACAAGCTGATCAACTCGGTGGCGGCAGTCAAGAGATTTTTTGAAGAAACCTTCATGAGG
>JBOICL010000318.1:0-1401 GCA_050740055.1 Stenotrophobium sp. | reverse complement strand
GATCGACAGCACGCAGTTCCGCAACATCGTCACCGACCCGGTTGAGCAGATGCTGGCCGAATCGCTGGTGCGCTTGGCGCGCACCCTGCGCAAGAAAATCACCGTCAATAATCTCGACGAGAACACCCAGCTCGAAGCCTGGCGCATACAGGGCGTGGATTACTACCAGGGCTTCGTCATCGCCAAGCCGACGCCGGTGGTGTTTGCCGCACCGGCGCGCTAGTGCGGTGCTTCACAGTCAGGCAAGCTCTGAATAAGCGTTATCCGGCGCATTGCACACTGGAGGCGCTTCTTGCCGAATTGGCTGCATGGGCGTTGTTGTTTTTGACAACATGCTGAATTGTTGTTATGTTGAGCAACATGAAAGCCGCGTTGCTGGTTCAGAACCGCATCCAATACACCGAAGCTGCTTTTGCCGATCTGGTCTTGTGGCAGGTTCCAAAACCGGTCAAGGGCAGCGCCCACACCTACAAATACCGGCTGGCCTATGTAGTAAACAGTGTCTGTGTGCTGCGCTATGACAACGAGGCAGGCAAAGGCGATCACAAGCACATCGGCGCCGCGCAACGCCCTTATGCCTTCAAGTCCGTGGAGCAACTGGTCGCTGATTTTCAGCGGGACATAGTGAGGTGGAATAATGAAAACCGTAATTCTTGATGTGCGGTCTCCGAGCGATGTGATGGTGGATTTCGCTCGTGCCTGGAACACCGGTAAAGCCGAGAGAAATGCGCGCATCAGCTTTGCCACGCCGGAGTTGTTGTGGTCGGTGCTGACGGCCAAGCGCTGGGAATTGATCAAGGCACTGTGTGGCGCCGGACCCGTATCAATCCGTGAGGCGGCGCGCCGCGTAAGCCGTGATGTGCATGCGGTGCATGCCGATGTTACGGCGCTGCTTAAGGCGGGAGTGCTCAACCGCACTCAGGCCGGCATTGAGTTCCCGTATGAGGCGGTGAAGGTGGAATTCATGCTCAAGGCGGCGTGATTCAAGCCGGCACGAGCGATGGGCTGGCGAGTTTCAAACCTGCACCTATTGATCCGGCACTGTGAAGTTTTTAGTTTCCGTTCGGGCTGAGCCTGTCGAAGCCCCTTCGCCCTTCGACAAGCTCAGGGCGAACGGACTTCAAACTTCATCGGGCCGAATCAATAGGCTACCCTCCGTTGGAGCGCCTGCCGCCTGCGCTTCCTGCGCAGGCCGAGCAGCGCCGCCAGTGCAAGCAATGTCGCGGGCGGGAGTGCGCCGCCACCGCTTTCTGCCGGTGGCTGGATCGTCACTGTTTCGCTAACGGCGGTGCCAAGCGCTGCATTGCTCGGATTGCTCAACTGCACCGTAAAGTTCACTGCGTCAGAAGCCTTTGGATTGTTCAGAATCGGCACTTGCACGGTCTTGGTGCTGGCATCGCC
>JBOICL010000317.1:0-4030 GCA_050740055.1 Stenotrophobium sp. | reverse complement strand
TCGATTTCCCTTTCATGAAGCGCTACACGCCCGAACAGATCGCGAAAGATCCTTCGCTCAAAGGCAAGGATCTCGACACCACGCGCAAGGCCTGCGAACAGTATAAAAACGTGCCGGTCACGATCCTCAATTTTCTCGAAGGCACGCGCTTCACGCCCGCTAAGCATGACCGCCAGCAGTCGCCCTATGCGCACCTGCTCAAGCCCAAGTCCGGCGGCTTCGCCTTCACTGTCTCCGCACTCGGCGAGCGGCTCAACTCCCTGATCGACGTCACCATCGTCTATCCCACCGGCGCGGTCGGCTTCTGGGAATTCGCCAAGGGCCGCATGCGCAAGGTCATCGTCGAAGTCCGGCAGCTCAGGATTCCGCACGAGTTCTACGCCGGCAATTACGAGGCCGATGCCGAATTCCGCAAGCGCTTCCAGGACTGGATCGCCGGACTGTGGACGGAGAAGGACCGGCGCATCGGCGAACTGCTGGCGCCGTGAACAGCGCCAAGCTGCGCTCGCGGCGATATACTGAAACCACTCGCCGGCCACTCCGTTTTCGCCTCATGAATCGCACCGCCTTCCTGCTGCTTGGCACCCTTCTGCTGTCGTCAGCGGCGCATGCCGACGAATGGGTCGAAGGACATGTGGACGACGGCGGCGCCTGGGTCGAGGGGCATCTGAAGCAAGGCACGGATAACGGCACCACTCCGAGTGGGCACCATTACGGCCATTACCATGTGGACCCGGTGCAGGCATCCGCGAGCCGCGCTGATCTGGGGGCCGCCGCTGGCGCAAACAGCGCACACCGCAAGTATCGGAGTGGCGGCAGGCAGCAGGCGGACACGCCGGAATATCTGGGGCCGCCGAACTACTACCTGCAGCACCGGAAGGATGAGGAGGAGGCGCGCAAAAGAGAGCTGCAAATCCTCGAACCTGATTCGCTCAAGCAGGATGCGCCCAAGCCGGACAAAAAGCCCTACTGATGAAGTAAGCCGGCCGTCAGCCTAATTCCCGCCCGCCTTGGTGACCTTGGCGAGGATGCCAATCTTCGGGCTGTCCAGGTGGTGCAGTTCATCGCGCCGCATCAAGCGGTTTTCGCGCAGCCGGTAGCTCACGCGCGTGCCTTCGGCAGTGGTGAGCGTATAGACCAGGTTCGCGTCCAGGTGCAGGTAATGGCTGGCGGTCAGCGACACCGTGCCGTCCAGCGGTATCACCGCGCCATCGGTGCCGCCCCATTGCAGATGTAGCGCCGGGCCTCTGTCGGCGGGCGGGTCTTTCTGTATCCATGACAGGCGGATCACGGGTTCGTAGCGCTTGGCGAACTTGAGATGCTGCCACTCCGGATTCAGCGCGAAATCGGATTCGGGCAGCAGCGTGATGCCGGCGGCGCGCAGGGCGCTGGTGTCGGTGAGCGCGATGGCGCGCGTCAGGTCGGGCGCGGCCGGCGTGCGGCCCAGTTCGCCCGCAGTGCCGCCCTTGTCGAGGAACACGATCAGGTCAACGCGGTAGCTTTCCGCCCACGCCGCCACCGGCAGGGCCAGAGTCAGGGAAAGGACCAGCAAAATGCGGGTGAGGATGTTCATGCGTTCTTGCTCGCGGGTTTCTCCGCCAGTGTAGCCAACAAGGGCAGCAGCGTGGCGGCGCGCTCCTCGGATTTTTCCAGGTCGGCGTAGTAGTGCAGGCGCTTCTGGCCTTCGAGCTTGTAGGTTTTGGGCTGGGTCTGGATCAGCTTGATCAGGCGGATCGGTTCGATGCGCGGCTGCGGGCCGAAATCCAGCGTGGCGCTGCGCGTGCCCGCGCGGATGCGCGCGATACCCAGCGGCACGGCGGCGGTGCGCAGTTGTGCGCCATCAAACAGGCGCTCCACCTGCGGCGGCAGCAGGCCGAAGCGGTCGATCATCTCCACTTTCAGCTCGTGCAGATCGGTTTCGCTGCCCGCTTCCGCGATGCGCTTGTACAGCGTGAGGCGCGTGTGTACGTCGGGCACATAGTCTTCCGGGATGAGCGCGGAGACGCCGAGATCCACTTCGCAATCGCTACGGCCGAAGGGTTCGTCACTGAGCCTGCCGGACTTGATCGCCTTGACCGCGCGCGCCAGCAGTTCGGCGTACATCGTGAAACCGACTTCGGAAATCTGGCCGGACTGTTCCTCGCCGAGCAGTTCGCCCGCGCCGCGGATTTCGAGGTCGTGCGTCGCCAGCGCGAAACCGGAACCGAGTTCGCCCAGCGTTTCGATCGCGTCCAGACGCTTCTGCGCATCGGTGCTGATCGCGCGCTTGCTCGGCACCATCAGGTAGGCGTAGGCGCGGTGATGACTGCGGCCGACGCGCCCGCGCAACTGGTGCAACTGCGCCAGGCCCAGCGTATCGGCACGGTCGATCAGGATGGTGTTGGCGCTGGGCACGTCGATGCCGGATTCGATGATCGTGGTGCAGACCAGGATGTTGAAGCGTTGGTGGTAGAAATCCAGCATCACCTGTTCCAGCTCGCGCTCGCGCATCTGGCCGTGGGCGAAATGCACGCGGCCTTCCGGCACCAGTTCCTGGATCTTGCGCGAGAACTCGGCGATGTTCGCGACTTCGTTGTGCAGGATGTAAATCTGCCCGCCGCGGCGCAGTTCGCGCAGGCAGGCTTCCTGCACCAGCGCGTTGCTCCACTCGACTACCGAGGTCTTGATCGACAGGCGCGAGGCGGGCGGCGTGGCGATGATGGAAAGATCGCGCAGGCCGGCCAGCGACATGTTCAGCGTGCGCGGAATCGGCGTTGCGGTGAGCGTGAGCAGATCGACTTCTGCGCGCAGGTTCTTGAGCCGCTCCTTGTGGCGCACGCCGAAGCGGTGCTCCTCGTCCACGACCACAAGGCCGAGATTCTTGAAGCGGACATCATCCTGCAACAGCCGATGCGTGCCGATGACGATGTCGAGGCTGCCGCTCTCCAGTTCCTTGAGCGTCGCCGCCTGCTCTTTCGCCGTGCGCAGGCGCGATAGCGCGGCGATGCGGATGGGCAGGCCGGCGAAGCGGTCGCGGAAATTCTTCTCGTGCTGCTGTACCAGCAGGGTGGTCGGCGCGATCACGCAGACCTGGCGCCCGGCGCGCGCCACCGCGTAGCAGGCGCGCAGCGCGACCTCGGTCTTGCCAAAACCGACATCGCCGCAGACGACGCGATCCATGGATTTGTCGGCCTGCAAGTCGGCCAGCACCGCGTCGATGGCGGTCTGCTGGTCGGGCGTCGGCGTGAACGGAAAGCCTTCGCAGAATGCCTGATAGTCGGCCCAGTCCAGTTCCAGCTTCATGCCCGGCCGCGCCATGCGCCGCGCCTGGATATGCAGAAGCTCGGCGGCGACATCGTTGGCCTTCTCGCGCGCCTTCGCCTGCGCCTTGGCCCAGCGGTCCGAACCCAGCGAATGCAGCGGCGCCTGCGCGTCCTCCGCGCCGGTGTAGCGATGGATCATCGACAGCGCGCCGACTGGTACGTAGAGCTTGTCGCGGACTCCCGGTGCTGCGCCGTCCGTGCCACGGTTCGCATATTCCAGCACCAGGTATTCCGCCTCGACACCGCCCGCGTCGAGCTTCTGCAAGCCCCGGTAGCGGCCCACGCCGTGCTGCGCATGCACCACCGGCGAACCGATGGTCAGGCTAGACAGGTCGCGCAGGATGGTCTCCGGGTCGCGTACCTTGCCGCGCTTGCGCGTCAGCGCCGGTGCGCGCAGGCCGAAAATCTGCGACTCGGAAATCAGGCTCAGGTTTTCATCATCGAGGCGGAAACCGTCCTGCAAGGGGCCGAGCGTGATGCCGTAGCGGTTGCGGTCGCCCAGGAAATCCGACCAGTGCGCATGCGCGCGCGGCAACAGTCCCATGGGCTTGAGCCAGTCCAGCAGTGCCTCGCGGCGGCCGGCTGATTCGGCGACGAACAGCACGCGGTCTGCGGTTTGGCCCAGGTAGTCTTTTACGTCGGCGGCGGTGGCGGACAAGGCGGTGATGCGCAGATCATTTATCCCCTCTCTCTCTGGTCCTGCCCCCGCACTCGGGGGGAGAGGCGAT
>JBOICL010000316.1:0-7041 GCA_050740055.1 Stenotrophobium sp. | reverse complement strand
TGACGAAGCAATCTTTAGTGTTCAGCCTTCAATGCTGTCGCGCCGCTCGCGTCTGCTGCGGTCGCGGATGGCGCTGCGGTCTGATCGCAACTTCCATGCAGGCGCAGCGCTGTCAACGCAACGCAGGCATTGATGGAGACATTGTCCCTGCGATCATCTGCGGTGCTCGTACTGCTGCGGCTGAGCAGCGCGTATGCCGCCGCCGCATTCAGGTGCGCATCCTGCGCCAGCAATAGCGCGACGACACCCGTCACGTGTGCTGCCGCGATGGATGAACCCGATGCAAAATCGTAATGCCCGCCGGGTGTCAGCGTCAGGATTTCCCGGCCCGGTGCGTGCAGCACCTGCGCATCTCCCGCGGCACGGCCGCTGACATCGACGGCGATAACGCCGGGCACTCCTACCGGGAAGCCGCTCATGCCACCATCAGGTGGCACCGCGCCGACAAAGATGATTCCCTGCTGGAGGCCGTATTCCACCAACTGGGAAAGCAGCGGGTCTGCCGGGCCGCCAAGACTCAGGTTGACGACCTGCGCGCTCGACTCGATCGCGACCGTGAGTGCCTGCGCCAGCGTGAACGAATTGCACTGCGCTTCATCGGCCTGCGGCTTTAGCTGCCAGCAGGCCTTCAGCGCCAGCACGCTGGCGCCCGGCGCAATACCCACGATGCCTTCGCGGTTGTTGGCCACGGCGGCGATGACTCCGGCGATCTCAGTGCCGTGGCGGTCGCGGTTGAACTGTGCGCTTCCTGCGTCAACGAAGTTACGCTCCATCGTCACGCGATCTTTCAGATCAGGGTGCGCGGCATCGACGCCGGTGTCGATGATTGCCACCCGCACACCTGCGCCTTGTGACCACTGCTGCGCATCGGCCGCGTCGATGCGGGCGAAGCCCCGCTGCAAGCCGATGTAAGGATCGTTATAACTGGTGCTCCGCGTGGCAAAAGTCTGCATGGGCTGCGCCAGCTTCACGCGCGGATCGCGCATGAGCCGGTCGATCATGTCCTGGCGCGTAACAAGTTGCGGGATCTCGAAAACCACGCAGTGCACGTGCAAAGGTACGATCGGCCACGCTGCCATCTCGCGCAGGCCATAGTCCCTTGCCAGCGCTGCCACCGTCGCGCTGGCGCTGTCGCCCGTTGTATAGGCCGGCAGGGTGTCGTAGCCGCGCAGTGTCGATCCGGCGCGGGACGCTACGCTTTCAGGGGGATTGGCGACGGTGAGCAGTATCAGACGATCAGGCTCCGCCCGCATCTGCGCTGCCTCCGGCACTGCGCCGGAATGCTGCGGCATGCCTGTACAGCCCGCGGCAAGCAGAGCCAGCAGGCCGGCGCACGCACGCCATTTCATCTTGACGGCTCCACGGCAGCGCCCACCGGTTCAGCCAGCAGCACGTGCCGGTCCGCACGTAACTGTGCCAGCACGCGGTCGCTGTCTGTCGCGTTTCGCGACAACGGCGCCAGTGAATAAACACCTGCTTCGCTGGGCCCGCTGACGATCTGCATCCGCGTCTGCCCCAGCAGAGCCTGCAATTCGCGCAGGGTCACCGCCGGCGCCAGCACAACCCGCAGGGTCGCAGGTGATGCAGGCGACACAGGCGCCGTCAAGGTCTGGTACACCGCCGCCGTGCGGCCCGCGTCACCGCGCATCAAGAAGGCGGTGCTCAAGGCCGACAGTGCGATCGCCTCGACAATGACCGCGGCAATCAGCCCGCGCGTCAGGAAACCTACTCCCGGCCTCCGCACAGTCCGTCCATGCGGCAGCGTCTCGGCAACCACGGGATTGTCGCCCTGGTCGATCCGCGTCCACAAGCGCTGCAATGCGGCCTGCGGGTCGGCGTCAGCGATGGACGCACGATTCATCTGCGCATGCAGTTGTTGCTGGAACTCGAACTCCTCGCGGCAATCGGCGCAGGCGCCAAGGTGCTTCTCAACAGTGCGCCGGTCTTCATCGGACGCGCGTCCGTTGATCATCCACGGAATCAGGTCCCATGCCTGGCGGTGACTGGTCATCGCATCATCCGATCGATTCATGATTCTCTCCGTCGCGCCAGCCTCCCAGCGCCGGCAGCAGGTTGCGCAGCTTGACGCGAGCGCGGAACATGCGCGCCTTCACCGTGCTGACCGGACACTCCATGATCTCTGCGATCTCCTCGCAGGAATGCCCCAGGTAATAGGTGAGCTGGAGGGTGGTGCGCTGATCTTCAGGCAGCAGCCGCAAACCATGCTCAACCCAGTCCTTCTGTTCCTCGGCTACGAACGGCTCTACAAAAGCATGGTGATCCGCATCATCCAAGGAAAGGGACTCCGTTGAACCGCCTGCACCGGATCGCCGCAGCGCCTTGAGCGCGCAGCGGTAGGCGATGCCCATGATCCAGGTCGATACCAGCGAGGTGCCGCGGAATTCGCCTGCTTTCTGCCAGACGACCCAGAAAGTGTCGTTGATCACCTCGTCGGCGAGTTCATGACGTCTCGTCACGCGGGTCAGGAAGCGGGTCAGCCGGCGATGGTAGTCACAGTAAAGCTCTTCAAATGCCGGCCGGTCGCGCAAAGCGATGTGTCGCAGTAACTCCCGCTCATGGCTGTTTTTATCTGCCTGAGCTGAAGTCAGCTTTTGCCTGTCCGCCGAAGGTTTCATAAAACCGCTTACCTGACCCTGGATGAATACACGCCCTAACCGTTAGTGCCCGCAAACATGCAAAAGGTTGCACCGAGGATTCAGAAATGCCAGAGCACGCTCGCCACCCAACGATTCTCGGCGGCATCGCCGTAAAAAAGTGATTTGGCCGCTGCGTTGGTTCCGATATAGGAGACATCAAATTGCGCGGCGCCGTAGTCGTAGCTCAAGCCTGCATTCCAGTAGACATAGCCGGTTCGGAGCAAGCGATGCAGATCGTAATATCCGATGCCCGCATTGGCTGAGATCGCATATCCCAGAGGCTGATGCACGGCCAGATCGTAGGAAAATGCGGCACGATGAGTGAATGTGCCGCGCGTCGAGTCCACCGAGGTATTGGGCGAGGCGGCGGCCGTCAGGAACACGCGGTTGGTATAGGCGAGGGTTCCGGCGAGTTCATCGTAATCGTAGCGGCGCTGCGAGTTGCCACCCGTGTACGCATACTGAACGGCGGTGAGCTTTGCGCTCCAGGCGTCTGTGACCGGCCACGCATAACCCAGGTAGCCGTTCAGTTCCGCGCTGTTCGAAGAATCGGCGTCCGACCTGACACTCGCCGCCCACAGGCCGGCGAACCATCCCGAACTGCCGTAGTAGTGCCCGTCCGCCTGGACTGACGGCTTGCCGTCGCTCTGGCTCACTCCCCTGAAAACATAATCCGTGGTCGCGCCCAGCGAACCGCCCCAACCTTCCGCAAATGCGCTCGCGGGCACAGTGAGCACGGCCGCTATCAGGAATGCGGCTCGCCCGCGACCGCACTTCCGGTGCAATGACGGAAGCAGCAGGGACGGCCTCGGTAGCATTTCGCTCGCAGCAGAAAGCATTCGGTAACTGTGACCTGCTCGGTTAACTGAATCAAGCGGCGCAAGGCCGAAATGGGCTGCGGGAATAAGACGGCTGTGCGTTTGGTCTTTGACTATTGCCCCTGATTTCAGCCGTAAACCGACAAGCTGGGACCCAGCTTCATCTAAATATTTCTCGGAGCCGGGTGCAACCTTTTAGCCGAGTACCGGGCACTTACGGTTGTGGAGAAGTTTCCCGTTTGCCCCCAGGAGATTCAAACATGAGACTCAACCGTGCCTTGCCGAACGTGTTTGCCGTCAGCGTCTGTGCCTTGATCATGACTGCCTGCGGAGGTGGTGGAGGCAGCGGCCGCAATATGGGCCAGCAGACCGTCACGACCTTCACCGATCATGCGCTGGTTTCAGATGGCGCGTTTCCCGCCGATCACGTAGACAGCAACCTGCAGAATCCCTGGGGCATCGTGTTTAATCCGACGGGGCCGGTCTGGATCGCCGACAACAACACTAACGTCTCGACACTCTATGACGGCACTGGCGCGATGACGCCGCTGATTGTCAGCATTCCGGCCGGCAGCAACGGCCCCTCCAACCCCACCGGCATTATCTACAACGGCACCTCGGATTTCGTGGTCGGTTCGGGCGCTACGGCGGCTCCGGGCCAGTTCATCTACTCCGGCGAAGGCGGAACGATTGCCGCCTGGGCGCCCACAGTCAGCCTCAACATGGCGACCACCGTTCATGACGACGGCGCCGGCGGTGCGGTCTACAAGGGCCTCGCTCTCGCCAATAACGGCAGCGGAAATTTCCTCTATGCGACCGACATCCACAACGCCAAGATCGACGTGTTCGACACGCACTTCAACAAGGTCGCCATGGCGGGCGGGTTCAGCGATCCGAACATTCCGGCGGGCTACGCGCCCTTCGGCATTGCGGCAATCCAGAACCAGCTTTACGTGACCTATGCCAAGCAGGATGCGGCCAAGCACGACGAAGTTTTCGGCGTGGGCTTTGGCTACGTCGACATCTTCGATGCCAACGGCAACCTGATCAAACGCTTCGCCTCGCAGGGCCTGCTCAATGCGCCTTGGGGCATCGCAGTGGCACCGGCCAATTTTGGAATATTGATCGGCAATTTCGGCGACGGCTTGCTCAATATTTTCAATCCCACCAGTGGACAGTTCATCGGCACGGCGACGCAGGCGAACGGGCAACCGCTGGTGATTCCCGGACTCTGGGGCCTGGTTTACGGCAACGGCCAGTCCAACCAGCCGTCGAACGCTCTGTTTTACACCGCAGGTCCCAACAATCAGATGGACGGCATTTTCGGCCGCATCGATGCGGTGACAACAACCACCACGACACCGGGCAGTGGCGGCATGCCCTGTACCGGTTACGGCTGCTGATAATGAACATCCTGTAGAACTATCCTTATCCCAGATCTTTACCGGGAACCCGCATATCAACCGGAGATCGCTCACATGAAAGCTTCAACTGGAAAAATCGCCGCAGTCACGCTCAGTGCACTCGTCGCAGCCGGCAACGTCGGCTGCTACTCATCTGGATCATCAAACTACAACCCACCCCCGCCGTCCACGCCGATCCTGAACAGCCTTTCGACCATCACCACGCTGGGTTCGACTCTCGACCCGCAGAACGGCGACCAGAATCCCTATGGACTAGCGATTGCGCCGATCAGCGCCGGGCTTATCGCCGCGGGCGATCTGGTGGTGTGCAATTTCAACGACGGCCCGACCAATACGCAGGGCCTCGGCACCACCATTATCGGACTGCACCCTGACGGCCATTCAATGCCTTACCGGATCGCGCAGTCGGCTTCCCTGAAGGGTTGTTCCGAAATCGCACTGCTGCCGGACGACAGCATTGCCGCCGCCGCGAACCAGGCCAATGACAACCCTGTGGTAACGCCCAATGGCTCTGTGACCAACCCGTTTGCGGCGGACACTTTCAGCGGCCCTTGGGGTGAAACATATGTCGCTTATCTTGGGACCACGGCCCTGTATGTATCGAATACCGGTACCGGCGTGATAGACCGCATCAGCCTGATGAATGGACAGCAGACCGCCTTCACCGAGATCGTCACCGGATTCAGCGTCAACCACGGCGTTCCGGGTTCCATCCTGGCGCCTGCCGGCCTGACCTATAACTCCGCGAACGACACCTTGTACGTCGTCGACTCGAACCAGAATCGGGTGGTTGCCCTCAGCCGCGTGTCGCAGATCGGCATGGACGGCGTGGTTGTCAGCGGCGCCGGGTTCAGCGGCCCGTCGGCGGCATCGGCCAGTGTCATCGCCTCCGGCGCGCCGCTCAACGGCCCGCTCAGTGCCGCGCTGCTGGTCAACGGCGATCTGGTGGTGGGCAATACCCTGGACCCGACCGGCACCAACCTGCTGATCGAAGTCTCCCCGACTGCCGGGGTCGTCGCGACTCGGAACGTGGACACCGGCGCCGGTGCGGCGCTCTTCGGTATCGCGGCCAGCGGCACGAGTGCCGCGAACCAGGTGATCTACTTCAACGATGACAACGACAACACCGTAAAAAAGCTGTCGAATTGATTCGCTTCGGGCAAGCACCGTGGCGGCACCCGCTCTGCTCATAACCAACGTTATGACTGTTATATATTACTGAATAAGTATTATATTACATAATATTATTTAACATTCTCCCTAGTGAATACCCATCGAACGGGTGCCGCCACGGTGCTTGCCCAAAGGGCAATGGGGTGAGCCAGGGTTTCAAGGACTGCCAGTGGCAGTCCTTGCTGGCGAACGCCAAGCCGCGAGGCTTGGCCGGGGCGAAGCCGGGAGGCGCCCGAAGCCCGCGACCTATGAAGGTCGGCACCCCACCGTCCGCTCCCGCACCCGTTTTGCTGCACAAAAAACGCCGTGTCGCGGGCTGGTGACATCCCGTCCGCTCGGATGAGCCCATCCGCAAAGGTCTGGGCTAGGCTCCGCGCACGCGATCAGCGCATCGCACCACGCAAATGGAGCCGCACATGCCGCAACCCTGGACCCTCGCCGACATTCCGAATCTCACCGGCAAAATTGCTGTCGTGACCGGCGCCAACCGAGGGCTAGGACTGGTGATCACCGACGGACTCGCAGGTGCGGGCGCGACGGTAGTCATGGCCTGCCGCGACAAAATCAAAGCGCAATCCGCGGTTGATGAAGTCAAACGCCGTATGCCGGGCGCCAAGCTCGAAGTGATGACGCTGGACCTCGCGAACCTTGCATCAATCCGCCAGTTTGCACAGGATTTTTCCAGCCGATTCAAGCAACTCGATCTGCTCTGCAACAACGCCAGCGCGATCATGGTGCCGAAGCAGAAAACCCGCGACGGTTTCGAGATGCACATCGGCACCAATCACCTCGGCAGTTTCGCGCTGACCGGCCTGCTGTTGGATCGCCTGCGCAGCACGCCTGGCGCACGCATCGTCAACACTGCCAGCATGGCGCACCGTCTGAACAAGGGCCTGGACCTCGACGACCTGCACCTCGAACGCACGCCCTACAAGGAAATGGACGCCTATGGCCGCAGCAAGCTGGCGG
>JBOICL010000315.1:0-3016 GCA_050740055.1 Stenotrophobium sp. | reverse complement strand
GACGAAGGTATGGCTGGCTGCTGGCATCAGCGATATGCGCCGCGGCATGCACGGACTGGCGGCGCAAGTGCAAACCACCTTGGCAGAAGATCCTTTCTCCGGTCATGTGTTTGTTTTTCGTGGCAAGTGCAAAATTTCGTGCTTGAAGACCACCCGATTTCCCGAGTTGGGGACCACCCAGTTTCCTGGTTGGGTACCACCTTGAGTTGGCGATCGGCGGAGCCGCAGGCGACGATTGTTAACTGTCTTAGGATTTCGTAGCAAGTTTCCTGGCTTTGACGCCGCGATAACTCTCACCGGTGATGTCGATGGTGAGGGCGGAATGCTTGAGCCGATCTTGGATCGCGTCAGCGATCACCGGGTCGGCAATGACCTCGGCCCAATGGTCGAGGGGGAGCTGGGTGGTGAAGACCGTCGATTTGTCGGCGGTGCGCTCCTCAAGCACCTCGCACAGATCCTGCGCTTCCATGGCGGTGAGCTTGCGCATGCCGAAGTTATCAATGATGAGGACATCCGGCCGCGCCAGCCGATCACGATGTCGCAGATAAGTGCCGCTGGAGCGGGCGAGCGCGAAGGATTCGAGCCACTCTGTCACGGACATAAAGAGGACGCTCTTGCCGCTGAGGCAGGCGTGCATCCCGGCAGCCTGGGCGATGAAGGTTTTGCCCACGCCGGTCTGGCCGATCAAGAGCAGCGGCCGTCCCTGGCGCAGCCAGTCGAGGCTGTGAATGTCCTTGATCTGGGCTTTGGTGATCGAGCGCTTGGCGGTGAAGTCGAAATCCTCGAAACTCGCCTTGACGGTGAATTTGGCGGCTTTGACCAGCCGGCTGGTCTTGCGCTGCTGGCGGGCGTCGGCTTCGGCCTGCAGCAACACGTCGAAGAACTCGGTGCAGCTCCATTGCTGCTGGGTGGCGTCCTTGGCGGCCTGGTCGAAGGCGCCGATCATGCCGAGCAGCTTCAATTCGGCCATGAGGTTTCGGGCAACGGCGGTACTCATAGATTCAATGTCTCCTGGATGGGGGTGGGTCCGTCGCCCGCGGCAGCAACGGTGCCGGTGCCGTAACGGAGCATGGGATTACCGGGCAGCCGCACGATCTCGCGTGCGGCATCAGGCTGGATCTGGTCGCGGCGCGCCTGGGCCAGCAGGTCCTGGAAGTAGCCGACGCGGAATTTGTCGTAACGGCGCATCGTGGCGATGGCGCGGCGGATCCGGGGCAATGCCAGCTCCCGGCCGTCCTTCTCGAAGGCTTTGGTGCAACTGCGGACCAGGCCCTGGACGCGGCGGATATTGCCGTAGACATCGGCACGGAACAGATCCACCGCCAGCGCATGCAGGGCCGGGTCAATGAAACGCGACTGCGACAGCAGCTTCTGCGGTGTGGCCTCGTAGTAGGCCTGCGACGCAGGCGGAAAGTGCGCGTCGATTCTGGTGCGAAACCCCATGCGGCGCCGATCGCGCGCATGGATCGCCAGCCGCTCCAGATTCAGGAAGATCTCGACGTGGCTTTCGGTCAGCTTGATGCGCAGCTGCTTGAAGCGATGGATATGCGGCGCGCTGTAATAGGCGCTGTCGACCGAGATATAGCAGTCGGCGTGTAATTTGGCTTCCTTCCACTCGCCGTTGTCGAACTGCGTCGCCGGCAGCGGCTTCAAGGCGGCCTTTTCGACCTGCTCGAAGCGCTCGCGGCGAGAGACGCCAAAGCGGGAATGGGGCCGGGCATTGATCCGCTCGGTACATTCGGCCAGCGCCCGATTGATCTCCACCAGGGAGGTAAAGCGCTGGCGCCGGTAGCGGTAGCGCAGGTAGCGCATCAGGATTTTGACCAGTCCTTCCACGATCGCCTTATCCCTCGGATGATTTGGACGCGCTGGGACGATGGCCGTGGCGTAATGCGCACCGAGCGACGCGTACCCGGGATTCAGATCCGGATCGTAGAGATGGCATTTGAGGACGCCCTGCTTCAGGCAATCCGGCACGGTGACAGCCGGCGCGCCGCCGTAGGCTTCAAACATCCGCCGATGGGCGGCGAGCCAGTGCACGCTCTTCATGTCTTCGGCCGCCCAGGCAAACAGCAGCTGGCTGAAGCCCAGGCCGGCGACAAACACCCAGGCCTTGTGAATCTCGCCGGTCTTCAGATTGACCCATTCGACCGGATCGCCGGCGTAGTCGACCTCGACCCGCTCGCCGGGCTCAAACTCGCGGGCGGTGACCGCCGCCTGCCGGAACTGCGGATACTTGCGGTAAAACTGCTTCCAGAAATTGGAGTAGGTCGTCAGATTCCGGGCTTTGTCCTCCCAGATCATCTTCATCGGGTGCCCCAGACCCAGGTCGTGGATGATCAGCGGCCAATCGAGCTGCGTCATCCACAGCGGATCGGCAGCCACCGCCAGCAGCTCGGGCGAGCCGCGCAGGCCGTCGCGCACCTCGCGCACGGTGTCGCGTGAACAGCGCAGGGCGCGCGCAATTTCACGCACGCCGCGACCCTGGGCCAGACGCCGTTTGATTTCTTCGTATCGTTCCACCGTCACTTTCCTCTGAGCCATGCCGCCCTCCCTCGAACAAAAGGCGCGAGGGTACAGGGCTGGGCCGCCATTTAAGCGATCCCGCCGAGGGCCCCAACTCAGGAAATCAGGTGGTCTTCACCCGGGAAATCGGGTGGTCCCCAACTCAGGAAATCGAGGGGTCTTCACACGAGGAAATCAGGTGGTCTTCAACAGAGGAAATTTTGCACAGTACCTCCGCATTGCCCGGCGCATTGGGGCTGGTGTAGTGCAAGGGGCAATCCGCAACCCAGCGTGACCATAATCCAGACAAATGCAGAAATTCAATGAAGTACGGCATCTGACCCAGTGGCGTCACTGCAGCGCGCTGATCCCATAGCACCCGCACTTTTCCAGCGGGCAGATCTAATCCACACGCCTGCGCCACCTCGCGCGCCGCCAATTCCCGCTTCCGTTTGGCTTCACCCATTGGGTGATCTCCCTGTCCGCACGCAAACCCGCGCCAGTACAGAGT
>JBOICL010000314.1:0-5634 GCA_050740055.1 Stenotrophobium sp. | reverse complement strand
GGACAGGACGGTGTAACGACGCATGAATTGGTGCTCGCGTTGTAGGTCGAACCCAAGAGGCATGTCGGTATCACCGGGAAGCCGATGCATGAAAAGAGGTTCAGCTGAAGCAGGGTGGCGCCATTCGGAAGGACACTCACCAGGCCGCCGCCTTGGAGGACACTCAGCAGGCTGGTGTTGCCCGGACAGCCCGGCGTCGGCGCCGGGTAGGTGCAATTGTTGGTGGCGAGGCTGGAGTTGTAGGTGCTGCCGGATGGACAGGTCGGCGTGACCACGCCGTTGCCGCCGCCGCTGCTTCCGCTACCTGGTCCGCCGCTGGCCGTGCAGACGTAGTTGGGCGATGACGCGGTGCCGGTATTGGTTAGCGTGTATCCGCTGTGACAGGTTGCTGACGTACCTTGCGTGGATGTTGAAAATGCAACGTTGCTGTAGCCCTGGCTGTAGACGGCCGTGTAGTCATATTCTTGGGAGCCGGTGTAGGTATAAGGAGAGGAGCCGCCGTTGTTGGAGCCTGCCGAATAGGATGATGCCAAGGCGTATTGCGTCAGGTTGACCGCGGTCGTGGAGCCCGTGAACGGGGTTGCATACGCATTTGTCAGGCTAGGTGAGGTGGGGAACAGGGGCCCGGTGGCCGTCGGTGGCGGGACATAAGTCACAGTCGGGTTGTAGTAGACGCCATTGTTGCTGGCGTCGATCAGCGCGTTGTTTGATGGTTGGGCAGTCAGGTTCAGATTACTGTCGCAGGACACGCCGTTGACGTAGCAGATGTCTGGCATAAAGTTCCAGTTCATGGAACCGGAATCGTCGAGCATCAGCACGATGTTGGGTGCCACCGGCGCCTGCACGGTCAACGGGGTCTGATCCACCGTGGGCGCCGCTTGCGCCAGAGACGCGATCGACAGGCTGCACAAGCCCAACAGCACGGCAAGCCACACGCGGCGGGAAAGAGTCTGAGGAATTCTGGTCGTATGTTTCATGGCGATTCTCGATGGCGCCGCGACGATAGGAGTGCGGTCCGAGGTCATTGTTTGTACATGGCTTGCAGGGTCACGACCGCGCGGTCGCCGATCACGGACGGATCGCCGCTGCGAGAAGTGATGCGATAAAACTTCGACTGATTGCCCTGCACGCCCTGCGCGCCGTACTGCGCCCCATTGGCGGTCTGGTTGAAGCCCGTACCGGTGTTGGGGTCGGTCCATAGGCCCATGTCTTCAATGACGTACTGGGGTTGCCAGCTCGAGTTCGTTCCTGTCGTGAACGAACCGCTGGCAGTGCCTATGCTGACGGTCTGATAGGTCAGAGTGCTGTCGGTGAATGGATTGGCCTCGCAGACCTGCCCGCCCGCACCGCAGGTTCTAGCGATTTGGCCCGGATTATTGATGTTTTGCTCGGCCGCGTACAATGCCGCCTCGGCGGCCTGGAAGGCCATTTCGCGGTCATAGAAGTTGCCGGTGATCTTCTGCCAGATGGTGGTGCCGCGAATCGCGGCGAGGCCCAGCAGCGTGACGACGACAAGCAGCACCAGCGACACGATCAAGGCGATGCCGGACTGGCGGGATGGTGTGTGTGTAAGAGATCTTGTGGTCATGTCATTGCACCCGGTTGCGCAGGGTGACCGTGGTGGTGATCGGTCGGGTCAGTGCGTTAGTTGGGCTGAGCGCGGTGGTATTGGTGGCCACGTTCGAGCTGACGCTTTGCAAGTTTAGGGCTAGCGTCACGGCGGTGACCTGGCTCCAGTTGGCGACGCCGGCGGCGTTGACGAAGCTGGTATTGCCCGGCACCAGATAAGTGATTATCAGATTGCTGGCATTGCGCACCATTTCCTGCGCGGTTGGGGTCGGGACGCCTGCCGTGTTGACCAGCGTCATCCGGTAGAGAGAGGTGCCGCCCAGCGGGTTGTAGCCGATGTACCAGTCCACGGCGGCCAGCTTGAAGATGGATGAGTTTTGTGGCCACTGATAAACGTTGCCGTTGGTAGAGCTGCAATCGGTCGGAAAGCCGAGACCTTTGGAGCAGTTGCCGGGCGAGTCACTATTGCCTTTATTATGATCGACGATTTGATTGCCACTTGATGGGGTGGAGACTTGGAAAATCGCGGCGTGATCAGGATTACAGATCATGACGATGTCGCCCGGCACAAGGCCCGAACTGGCTTCGTTGATGTGGATGCTCACGCCAGGAGCTGTGTCGAAATTGACGCTTAAACCTAGCCCGCTGGCCCCGATCAGTTCGATTGAACTGGTCGTAGCCACGCGGTTTGTGGTTGCAGTGCCGGTAATGAGCGCAGGATCGGTGACGTTGGCGTCGTAACCGACAAGGGCGTTGTTGAAGTTCGCATACCAGTCGGTGCCGCCGTTGTTGGGTCCGTCGTTGAGCACGTTGGCGACACGGTTGAGGTCGCCGCAGCCGGTCAGTCCGGCCTGGCGGATGTCGCGGGCCATCAGCTCGAAGGCCACGCGGGCGTTGTCCTGCACCTGGCCGAGTGCGTTGTTGGTGGAGTAGGTCTGCTTGTTGGAGAGGAACACGCCGATGACACCGGCGATAATCATCAGTCCGAGCACCAGCGCGATCATCAGTTCGACGAGGGTGAAGCCTCCTTCGTCAGCGATTCGCGTTTTCATTCCGGAGCGTACGACTTTGCGCATGGTCAGAGCCCCGCCTGGGTGACGACGGTTTGCGTGCTGCCGCCAGTGCCCTTGCTGTCGTCGAATTGGATCGTAATCTTGCAGAGATCGGCGGCGGTGCAGGCGACGGTGCCGGTGGTGCTGGCGGTGGCGCCGAGGTACAGGCCAAGCATGGAGCACCAGGCGACGAGCTGGTTTTGCGCCAGCGTATTCGTATTGGCGCTCGTGCCACAGGCGTTGGCGGTGACGGTCTGATTGTAGGAGCCAGCCAGTGCATTGGTCTGATCGGCGCGCATGGCTTCCAGAATGGAATAGCTTGCCAGTGTGGCCATGGACTGGTTCATCGCGCTGCCATTGTCGGCGAGAGCACGGGTTTGCAGGGCACCGAGACCGAGGATGCCGATTGACAGAACGAGGACGGCAACGAGGATTTCAATCAGTCCGACGCCGTACTGGCGCGATCGCGACGTCATGCCGAGGTGGCGATTACTGCTGGCAGGTATTGGGCACATTGACGTTGCAGGCTCCGATGGCTCCACTCACCGTGCACGTGCTGATCACGCTGCCGGTGGTGAGGTAGATGCAGCGATGGTTGTTTGAACTGAGGGAGCTGGTAAAGATGTCAGCAACCAGTCCGGTGTAGGGGCCAATTCCAGTAGCGGTGCCGGCAAGCCCATCTCCCGCATAACGAAGCGCCGCGACGGCTGTGGTGCCGCTGGTGCCGTCGCCGATTGAAATGGTCGCTGGAATCTGTGTCGGGCTTAGCACCTGTGTGGCCGTGGTTCCACTCGCATCTAGCGACCAGACAGCTCCGAGTGAAGTGGCGCAGTCCAAGCCCAGGGGGTCCGTGCCGTTATTGGTGGATGAGTTGCTGCAGAACTGTGTGCTGGTGTTGCGCTTGACGGCTTCCAGCCGAGCCTGCGAGATGGCACCAACGAGTTCATTGGTCGTTACGGTAAGCCGATTGGAGAGGATTGTTTGGTTGAAGCTGGGCACCGCCAAGGCAAGTCCAATGGCGGCGACGGCCAGAACCGTGAGCAGTTCGATCAGGGAAAAACCGAGTGAAGGCTGCTTCAACATGACGGATGCTGGCGGACGGGGTGCGCGGCGGGTCCGAACAGACCGCGGCCCGGTTTGTAGCTCCCCTGTTTCGACGCTGCGTACCATTTGTCCGTGCCGCCGCCAGATTTATGCTCCACCTCGTTATTTTGCCGGGACTTACTCAGGCAATGTAGATAAAAATTACCGCTTGTCCGTCATCGAAGCCCACTTATCGGCAGTAGTGTTAACTTTTGTTAAGGACATGCAATAAAGGCTGAATGCGAGCTTCTGCCACCGGTTTCAGCCTGATCGAACTGATTGTGACCACGACCCTCGTGGGCATCCTTGCCGCCCTGGCAATTCCCAGCTTTATCAACATCCTGCGCAACAATCGTCTGGCAGCTTATACGAATGAGTTCACAACCGCGCTGACGCTGGCGCGCACGGAGTCGGTGAAACGCAACGTGACCGTGGGCGTATGCCGCAGTGCCAATGCCACGAGCAAAAAGCCATCCTGCGATAGCGGTTCCGGCAACGGTGGCTGGGAAAACGGCTGGCTGGTGTTCGCCGATCTCAATCATATAACGGACTCCAATGACAAAAATTACGGCAAGGATAAATTCGATGATGGCGAACCCATACTGCATCGACACGGTGCGCTTGCTGGAGGATTGACCGTTACCGGCAGCAACAATGTCGCCAACCGCGTTTTCTTTACCTCGCGAGGCATCGTTACGACCAATGGCATGGGTTCATTCGCTTTTAATGATGGCCGTGCCGAGGGCGTTCGACTGATCTGCCTGCCGGTGACCGGCCGTCCACGGCTGACCGCAAATGGCGTCACCGCGTGCTGAACATGCGCTCGCATCTTGCATATGGTTTCACGCTGGTTGAAGTCATGGTCGCGCTGCTGGTGCTGACGCTCGGCCTGCTCGGCATCGCCGGCCTGCAACTGTCCGGCGTGCGCAACACGCAGGGCGCCTATTACCGCAGCCAGGCGACGGTCGCGATGAACGATCTGGCCGAACGCATCTACGCCAACGTGCCGGGTTTGCAGCAATACCTTGGATTCGATTCGCGCACACAGAACTGTGCGGTGGCTCCCGCCGCACTTTGCGCACGTGAGTCGGTAACTTCCGCTGCCACGCAGTGCGCGCCGGCACAAATGGCTGCCTATGACAAATTCGTCGCGACTTGTGGCTTGCCCAGCGATAGTGGTGGCCGCAACGGCGGCATTGCCGATTTGATCCCTGCAGGACATATCTGGACGGAGTGTCTCGATGCCGAAGACACGGCTTGCGCGACACGCTCGCGGGTGCGCATCCAGGTCTCATGGAGCGAGCGCCAGTCCGCGGATGTGGGAGGCGCGGTGCAGGCGCAGGCCATCGGCATGGTGGTACAGCCATGAGCCTGCGGCGTCACCAATCCGGCCTGACACTGATCGAGTTGATGATCGCGCTGGTTCTCGGCTTGTTGATCATTGCCGGCGTCGGCGAAGTGTTCTTGGCCGGCCGCGCTTCCTATAGCGTGCAGCAGCGCCTGAGCAACCTGCAGGAAAACGGCCGCTTCGCTTTGCATTTCTTGCAGAGTGACATTCGCAGGGCGGGATATCCGAAAAACATTTCGATGGATGTTTTCGGAACGAACCAGCCCAAACCGCTTACGTTCGATGGGGGCGGCAATGCGCCCGACACGATCTCCATCAGATACCAGGGCAGTCGCGATTGCTTGGGCCAGGCGGTTACGGATCAGGTGGTGAATACGTACTTCATTGGTGAGCCAGAAAACAGGTCCGACGGGCAAAGCTACAAAAGCCTGATGTGCCGCGGTAACGGCAATCCGCGCGCGCAGCCATTGGTCACCGGTATCGAGAACATGCAGATCCTCTACGGCGAAGATACCGATAGCAATGGCTATGCCAACCGCTATGTGCGCGCTGATGAAGTCTCCAACTGGGCCAATGTGGTGT
>JBOICL010000313.1:0-1411 GCA_050740055.1 Stenotrophobium sp. | reverse complement strand
GTCCAAAGACTCGGTAGTAGACGATCATGAAGGTCATCACCAGCGCCAGGCCCAGCACCGCCGCCTGGAAACCGCGGCGGATGTTGTCGGCGCCGAGGCTGGGGCCGACGGTGCGTTCCTCGATGATGTCCACCGGGGCAGCCAGCGCACCGGCGCGCAGCAGGATGGCGAGGTCATGCGCTTCCTTGCTGGTGAGGCCCGTGGTCTGGAAACGCTTGCCGAACACGCCGCGGATGGTGGCGATGGAGATCACGTCCTCGACATCCTTGTGCTCGCGGATCGCCTCGCCCTTGGCGTTGTAATTGGTGACGACCTCGCGCTCCTTGAACAGCACCGCCATCGGCTTGCCGACGTTCTGCGAGGTGAACTCGAACATCTTCTTGGCGCCGGTGCCGTCCAGCGTGACCGATACAGCAGGCGTATTGCTCTCGGAGTCCATGGTCGAGGCCGCGTCCACCAACTGCGAACCGGCGGCGATCACGTCGGACTTGAGCAGCACGGGGCGATGGCCGTCGCGGGTGTAGAACAGTTCGTCGCCCGGCGGCGCCACGCCGCTGGCAGCGGCCGCGTTGGCGTCGCCGGTTTCATCCACCGCGCGGTATTCCAGCGTCGCGGTCGCGCCAAGCAGGTCCTTGACCCGCGTGGTGTCCTGTACGCCGGGCAGTTGCACCACGATGCGGCTGGCGCCTTCGCGCTGCACCAGCGGTTCGGCCACGCCGAGCTGGTTGACGCGGTTGCGTAGCGTGGTGAGGTTCTGCTTCACCGCGAAATCGACGATGCGCTTGGCTTCGACTTCCGACATCTGTGCCTGCAGCGCGGGCGTGCTGCCCGGCTGCGTCGTGATCGCCAGTTCCGGGAATTCCTTGGACAGCGCGGCCTCGGCGGCCTGCAGCTTGCCGGTGTCGGCAAACTCCAGCACCACGGCGTTGCCCACGGCGCGGCGGCCTGTGTAGCGGATGTCCTGCTTGCGCAGGAACGCGGGCAGGTCATTGAGATAGCGCTCGACTGCTTTCTTCTTGACGTCGTCGATGTCCACGTCGAGCAGAAAGTGCACGCCGCCACGCAAATCCAGACCCAGCGTCATCGGCTTGGCGCCGATCGCGCGTAGCCAGTTCGGCGTACGCGACGCGAGGTTGAGCGCCACAACGTAGTCGTTGCCCAGCTCGCGCTTGAGCGCGTCCGAAGCCTTGAGCTGCGTGGTCTCGTCATTGAAGCGCACGATCCACTGGGCGTTTTCCAGCGCGCTCTGCTTGGCCGTGATGGACGCGCTGGCCAGCGCCTTGGTCACCGTGCCGCCGAAGTCCGCGGGTAGAGGATCGCCCGACACCAGCGTGATCTGCACCGCGGGATCTTCGCCGTAGAGATTGGGCGTCGCGTAGATCAGGCCGACCAGAGTCACGACGGCTAGAAG